>JAGQQC010000198.1 GCA_020426395.1 Planctomycetaceae bacterium | reverse complement strand
GGTTGCGTGGCGATGGTGCAAGCCCTGAAAGCGACCCGAAAGGAACCCGTGCTTGAAGTCTACGCCCTCCAGGATTGGGTCGCGGAGCTGAGTGAAGCCGGAAAGTAGGCGTAGCTTATGTTCTGTAGGTCAGGCACTGCCTGACTTATTATCGGGGCCGATTATCAACACGGAATCCGCTTGCGAAGGTCCGCAACGATCACCAGCATTGAATCATCTTCGATGTTGAGAAGTTCAAGAAGACGATAAACGGGCGGGCCGTGTGGAACATCGCTCAGAAAGTTCGTCAGGCAGTGCCTGACCTACTTGAACGCATTCACTCTTACGACAAATCAACAGGAAAAATCATGGCGGCGATTGATGTGTGGAGCCGGTTGCGGGAAGCGCTTAATGATGACAGTTGTGCGCTGATCGTGCTCAGTCGTCCGCGGGATAAACAGAATACCGAAGCAGCGAAAATTTCCATCCGTCCGGTGCAACTTAAAGAAGGATTGCGGTATCAATTCAGCCGGCGCGTTCATGGCAAAGAATTCCACGAGAACCACGATCAGCCGGCGACTTACGAGCAGATTCAACAACTCTTCCCGCAAACCTATGGCGACCTGCATATTTATACGGGAGGATACGATCTGACGGCTCGCGTCCAAAAAGGAGAGAAGCTGCGCGTCAAACAGAAGTCCCCCAGTCAGCAACCGAAAGAAGTCGAACAACATAACCGGACGAAACAATACTTGATTCCGGAAGGTGCTCCCTGTCCCTTCCTGCAGCAAATCGGTGTGATGACCGAGGACGGCAAAGTAAAGGCGTCGCGGTATCATAAATTCCGCCAGATCAATCGCTTTCTGGAACTGGTGGACGACGTCGTTCCCTCGCTTCCCAAGCAGGGGACGCTGAACATTGTCGATTTTGGTTGCGGGAAAAGTTATCTCACCTTCGCACTACATCATCTGCTGACAGATATCCAACAGCGTGACGTGAATATCGTCGGGCTGGATCGCCGGGAGGATGTCATCTCCACTTGTAGCAAGATTGCGGGGGAACTTGATTGCAGTGGGCTCGAATTCCAAAAGGGTGACATCCAGCATTACCAACCTGGAACGAAGATTGATATGGCCGTTTCGCTCCATGCATGTGATACGGCGACGGATGAAGTCATCGCCCAGGCGATTGCCTGGAAAGCGGAAGTGATCCTGGCCGTTCCCTGTTGTCAGCATGAAGTGGCCGGGTTACTTACCAAGAATCAACAACCGGCTCTGACTCAGCATGGAATTCTGAAGGAGCGTTACGCGGCCTTGGTGACAGATGCCCTGCGGGCCAAGATGTTGGAGGCGGCCGGATATCAGGTGCAGATTGTCGAGTTCATCGACATGGAACATACCGCCAAGAACCTGTTGATCCGGGCAGTGAAAGTCGAACGGCAACCCCAGGTTTTGAAACGTCGTCGTGAAGAGTTTCAAACGTACCGGGAAGAACTCGGTTTACCGGAACTCGCGTTAGAACGATTACTGAAGGCGAAGCGAATCGGAATCGGGTAGCCCAGACAATCTCGCAGAGTTGTCTGGGGGCCGCAGGCACAGGCGGCCATCGACGGTTATCGCTATAAAGCTGGATTAAAAACCGGATTCGCTAATCACTCACCGCTTGTCGCTGCGCGACCCAGACCACACTTTGCGATTGTCTGGGTTACCCCGTTTATAAAGAACTCAGAAGTCTTACATCGCGTCTTCGATGTGAGCGTCTGCCCGATGTTTTGCTTCTTTCATGATGTTCGGTTTTTTGATGTGTGAAGTAGACGCGGGCTGATTAACCTGATTCAGGACTGGGATCATCGTCGAGATCACATTTCGCATATCCTGAATGATGCCGTTTTCCAACTCAGCCGTCGGAATACCGTCGCAGGCGTTCCAGCAGGCGTGAATCCGGCGGACGATCTCGCGGTTTTCAGGTGTATCCTCACCATGAATATCCCCATCCATGGTGACGACGAATTGAGGTTGGGCAGTTTTCTGAGTTTCGCTACTCATTCGACGATTAGCCCTTTGCTTTTCCTGGACTCTGGAAGAACTCCAGAGAAAGTAATCTCGTTATTTTCTTTCACACAAACTGAAGTCGTCACGTGCGGTAACAAAACCACGACTTCCTGAACTTGCAATTTTTACAAGTTCGCCGGGCAGAAAAGCGCATGTCCCTCCTGCTACAGCGTATGGATAGAATCGGCAGCGGAATGACCCATGATTCAGTCGGAATCAGATATTTTCGATTCAATCGGCGTAATTGGTATCTTTTTTAGGGCAGAATACTTCAGCCATGCTGGGCAGCCAGTTGCGCCACGGCATAGGCACAGGCGGCGGTAGAGAGTTCCTTTGAAAATAGCTGGTCGAGACGGATGCGTTCGGCTGTGGCCAATTCGGGAAAGGACATGATCAAACGTTCTGCCAGAAAACATCCCTCCCCGGAAAGGTAGACGCGGAGTACCGGACTGTCGATCCGGGAGTTGATTTGAGCGATCGCCTGTTGTAGCCGATTGAGATGTTGTTCCCGCAGATAGGTAGCGATGCCCTCAATCTGCTCCTCGGAAATCTCGGTGCGGTCACAACAGAACATGCGGCAGAGTCGGTCCCGAGCGGCCGCTTTGGTGGCAGGCCGGCCATTGGCTGTTGCGCAATCCCGTTTCGATTCAGCAAGATCTCCCGAAAGCAGATAGAGATCGAGAGTACTGGCGAAATATTCGGCAGCCAGGGGAATTCGGCTTTCTCCCACAGGGACTTCTTGTGCCAGAGCGACAAGCGGAGTCCGTCGCACACCGGCATAAACGAGTTCACCGGAAACTAACCGTTCCACATCAGTCAGCCCCGCTGTAGCCGGCAAACCCGAGTCGATGGGGATGATGTCGGTTGTGGTGGAACCGATATCAATTAGTAGCGCCTGCCCTACCGGATTGGTTTGCCCGATCCAACTGGCGAGTGCATGCCAGTTGGCTGCGGCAACGAGCAGTGGATATTCCATCGCCAGTTCGGGATCCACAAATTCTCCTGCCGTTTGCCAAACGTCGATCGGTCGACCTTCGGCGGCAATCTCCACTGCGTCGAGAATCGTGGCGACTCCCTCTTGTTTGGTTTCGAAGCAATCGGCCAGCTCCCCCGTCATCGTTACTGCGAGACGATCAACTCGCGGGAAGCCTTGAATTACTCGGGCCAGGGCATCAGGGAGTTGATGGGGCGTTTTCCAGAGTGGAAACGATTGACTAACCGCAAGCCCGTCGATGTGCGCCGCTTTGATGTTCGCGCCACCGATGTCGAGGCCGACGATATGATTACTGGCCATCGTATCCTCAGGTTTGATTCAAGTCCGGCACAGGTTGAGCCACGTTAAGATCAGTCGGAGTAGACAGTGATTGCAGATGTTCCCGGACCTCGGTTGCCAGAAAGAACGATCCGCTGACACAGATGAGATCAGAAGGACTGGCATTCGCACTCGCCATTTCCCAGGCAGCCGTGGGAGTTTCCGCGAGACCGATCTCTACAAAACCGGTGGTCTCGGCTAGAGAAACCAGTTCTTCCAATGGGACAGCGCGTGGGTTGCTTTGAAAGGTCGTCAGAATGATACGATCAAAACCGGTTCGCAATTCCGTCAGCATCTCCGCGGTTTTTTTATCTCGTGAAGAAGCAAAGATCACGGTTCGTTTTTCTGCGGGAACGAGTTTCAAGGTCTCCACCAGCGCAGTGATGGAAGCGATATTATGGGCTGCGTCCAGTATGACAATGGGTTCTGATTGAACCAGTTCAATACGTAAAGGGCAACGAACTTGGGAGACACCTGCTTCGATATGCTCAGGTTCAATCCGTATCCCTTGTTCGTTGAGGAGATTACAAACGGTGCAGGCCAGGGCGGCATTCTCGGCTTGGTGTTTCCCGGGTAAACCAGGACGCAAGATGACCGTTTCACCATCAATCTTCCTTAAGGTCATTTGTCCGCGAAATCCGGTAGTTCGATCAAACTGAATTTCCGCCGAATCGATATGGAAATCGGTCCCCAATTCAACGAGAGGAACTTCCTGTGCTTCAGCGATGGAATGAATGACCTCCCGTGCGGCGGGATCGCGTACGCCGCTGACCAGGGGAACTCCCCGTTTCAGTATCCCCGCTTTCTCTGCGGCGATTTCTGCTACGGTTTCCCCCAGCAGATGGGTATGGTCGAGGCTGATGCAGGTGATCACGGTCACCAGCGGATCGCAAAGCCGAGTCGTATCGAGGCGTCCGCCCAATCCCGTTTCCAAAACGACAAAGTCGATTTGTGAGGCTTCAAAATGCATCCAGGCCAACGCCGTGGCAATTTCAAAATAGGTCGGCGCCATTTGACCAGGCTGTTCATCCATCGCGGCCAGGTGGGGAAGCAACTGTTGCACGAGAGAGACAAATTGCTCCTCCGTCGGTAACTTTCCGTTGACGACAAATCGTTCTTCAAAACGGTGCAAATGGGGGGAGGTGAAGAGCCCAGTTTGATAACCGGCTGCGGTTAAGGTATGGGCGATCATCGTCGCCGTGGAGCCTTTTCCTTTCGTTCCTGCAAGATGAATGGCCGGAATTCGCTGTTGTGGGTTACCAAGCCGCTCCAGCAGCGTCTCCATCCGGTTCAGTTTCAAGTCGTTACTCGTGTAACTTCCGGCTGAGGCGCGTTCGTAATTAATCCGTCCAAACAGGAACTGGATCGCCTCTTCATAGTTGGAAACTTGATACGACATAAGTGGATCGCTGAGATCACAAGAAGGAAAGCCGGAGAGCGCTGGGAAGAAAATAAACCCGCGAGGCTGTAGTACCCGCTCTAAAACCCGGGTGTGGTAGTTTTCAACCTGTAAAAGAAGGGTGAAGTGACCCATCCGAGGGGTTTAGAATCGCTTCTAGTGTATCGAGAGGGCTACGTCACTTTGAAGCGTCAGACCGCTGAAATTCGGATGACCTTTTAATCGAATACCTTGATCCGAATATGCCGGAATTCGACCTTCAAGGGGCCACCGCTATGGACCTGTAGGGCAATGAGTCCTGTACGCGGGATTTCGGGATCAGGTTCGGTGTAATTGACGGTCGTGAAATCATTCATTTTGAGAGTGATCCGGCCTTCTTTCGCCCGAATCGTATAGTTAATCCAGTCTGATTTGTCGATTTCCTCGACCAGTTCAGGCGGGGCCTGAGCGAGGATTTTACGACGACGGGATTCGTCATACAGGCAACCCCAGTACTGTTCACCGATATCCGCCTGATATCCGATCATCTCGTGGTTATCGGGAATTCGTTCGGATCGGAACTGAATCCCACTGTTCCCTGTTCCCTCGCGCAGGCGGAACTGGAGCCGCAATTCGAAGTTTTCGTAACGTTGGGTGGTGGCCAGAAAGTTATTTTTCCGAATGCCGGGGGAGTCACCGACAATCGCGCCCTCTTTCACTTTCCACAGAGAGGTGTCTCCTTCCCAACCGGCCAAATCGGTTCCGTTGAAGAGGAGTTCGAAACCTTCTTCCAGTTGGAATTTGGCGGGTTCGTTCGCGCACAGATTCTCCCCTCCGAAATTGATGGTGGAGAAGAGAGCAGCAACTAACAAACAGGGGAGTAATAGCCGGGCCATAAAACGGCTCCTGAAATTCTGGAAAACGCGAGAAAACGAGGATCCTCAGTCTAGCAGTGGATGGGGGCTCGAACCATCCTTGCCGGTAAAATCGTTACAGGTGGTGCAGCAGGAGTACTCTCGGTAGCCTTCTCAGTTTTTCTAACAGAAAAAGTAAAGAGGCTGAATCTACGGGTTTTTAGAAGCCGAATTAAGAATTACTGAAAGCTCCGCGCCCGAAAGATTTGGTCCCTAAGTGAAATTGGGGAACCGGTCGGGGTGGAGTCTGGTCTACTCATATCCCCAACCTTGGCCCATTCACAGGCAGTCCTCCAGCGGCTTCGCAGTCACGGCCATCTGAAGTAAAAGCTCCCACTTATGTCCAACAAACATTATGTCGACGGCCAACACTCATTGCATGAACTGGCACACGATGCCATCATCTCGAACTCCTACTTCTTTGGTCAGAAAATCCGAGTTGATGTCCGGGGTGAGGATGTGATTCTCCGCGGATCGGTGAACACCTATTACCAGAAGCAACTCGCCCAGGAAATGGTGCTGGAGATCGACGGAGTCCATTCCGTGCAGAATGAGATCGAAGTGAATTCGGTCTGGAACCGGGATCACGGGATTCAACAAAAGTCGGTCGGACGTTTCTACGCGGTCAACAGCGTTCCCAGTTGGACTTTCTAAAACACGCTGCTTGTGCTGGGCACTGACTTGTCTTACATCAAGGCGCGCCGGTGTCCGTTGTGCGAATATACCAGATGGGCTCGGCCGACCAATAATGGATCAACAGGGCCGATCTTATCCTCATCCTTGTCGGTGTAGGAGAACTGGTGTAATACGTATCGCATCGCATTCAGACGGGCTCGTTTTTTGCAGTCGGATTTGACGACGGACCAGGGTGCCTCGGCGGTGTCGGTATGAAAAAACATCGCCTCCTTGGCCTGGGTGTACTCATCCCACTTGTCGAGTGACTGAAGGTCAATCGGTGAAAGTTTCCATTGTTTAAGTGGATGGATTTCCCGATTCTTGAATCGGCGCCGTTGTTCTTTCCGACTGACGGAGAACCACAACTTGATGAGATGAATCCCACTGCGGGTTAAGTTATGTTCGAACTCCGGACATTGCCGCATGAACTCGTGGTATTCTTCGTCGGTGCAGAATCCCATGACCCGTTCCACTCCTGCGCGGTTGTACCAGGAGCGGTCCATGAGGATGATTTCGCCATTGGTTGGCAGGTGTTCTACATAACGTTGAAAGTACCACTGACCCTGTTCGACCTCGGTCGGTTTGTTCAAGGCCACCACCCGGGCACCACGAGGATTCAGGTGCTCCATGAATCGTTTGATCGCTCCTCCCTTCCCGGCGGCGTCGCGTCCTTCAAACAGGATGACAATTTTCTGATCGGTCTTCTTGACCCAGGCTTGCAGCTTCAACAGTTCCACTTGCAGTTTGTATTTCTGTTTCTCGTAATTCTTACGAGACATCAGGTTCTTGTAGGGATATCCTCCCTCTCGCCATTTGTTCGAGAGTAGTTCATCTGGCCGGGAACCTTCCTTCCCAGGCTGTTGATGGCTTAATGCGGTTCGCAGAAATTCGACATCGTCCGGGGAACTCCCTTCCATGATCGCCTGCAGCACCTTGGCTAACGTTTCAGGATCATGCGGAGGAACACCACTGATCACATCGCGAACCGCCGCAATTTTTGCCTCTTGAGCGGCCTGGACCTTTTTGTTGACCTGTGCATGCTCAATTCCGGCTGTCGTCCGAGCAGGGGTCACATCTCCCCGATTGACAGAGCGAGGTTTTCCATTCGATTTTGCAGGCTGTTCTGTATCGTGCTCCTCTAAACTAATACTGACGAGATCCTCCTGCTCCTTCTTCCTTGGTCTCCGTTTACTTTTCTTCTTGGCCATGTTTGGTGAGTTCTTCGGCTAGAGATATCACTACTGATTTTGAAATGATTTGGGCGCGTCTTCTTTACTCATTTCAATCATATTACGTGGGACGTCGCTTGTCAGCAAATTCCGGAACCAGATGCAAGGTTTTCAGGCCCGATCTTCATATTGAGAAAACAGGGGTTCAGGTTAGCTGTCGCTTGGGGACGGTAGTTGTGCTCATCAGAATTTCCTGAAATGGCATTTTGTCCTCCTCGCTCTTGCATGTCTGACAATCGTCCAGAATAGGGAGATCGGGCCGACTGGTTTCAGCGGGAAAAACGGAGTACTATGAAACAAGCTCACAGCCTAAAACCTGGTTGTGACTATTCTACAACCTGTAAAATAAGGTTCAACTTGACCCATCAGAGGGTTTCAGGATCACTTCATAGTGTCCGATTTATCGGTTTCTGCCCCATATTGCTTTCGGTCTGGAGAACATGCCGTGTCAAAAGATCGACTTCAATCACAGATCTGTTCCGAAAAACTCAAAGCGCTGGCGGAGCCCATCCGGCTACGAATTGTCGATCTGCTGCGTGATGGTGAAAAGACGGTCACAGAAATTGCAGAAAATCTGGACGAAGAGATTGTGAATGTCTCACATCATT
>JAGQQC010000197.1 GCA_020426395.1 Planctomycetaceae bacterium | reverse complement strand
GTCCAGCTTAATAACAACGCCATCGCCCGTTTCAGAAGTCGAAGTATACACAACCGTGTTGTCCCCTTCGCCGACTACTAATTCCCCTCCAAAATAGCCGCCCAGATAAATATTTCCAGCACTGTCAACAGACATGCCGCGTGGCGCTATCCCTCCCTCAGAACCTTTGACAATTTCAAACTCCTCGAGAAGAGTTCCGTCACTGTCAAATTTCACGACACTGCTGTTCCTCCCTCCCTGAAATACATAAATGTTATCGTCGTCTCCAACTGTCATTGTCCTGTGAAGAGTAAAATCCCGATTCTCATTGGTCGTTAATGCTTTGGCCCAGATCAAGTTCCCCTCGGGATCGAGCTTCACTATTCCTTTGCGACCACCGGGACCTACCACTTGATACAGATCCGGTCCCGGATCGAAATCGAAGTATCCAGAAAAATCAACCATGGCGTAGGTATTACCCTGGGAATCGAGGGCCATATCAAATGCTCCCTCAGATATGCCATACTCACCCGGTACTGCTCCCGCGACATAGGCAAAGCCATCCGCCGAAAGTAAGAGCCGGTCTTCCAGGCTCTCCAACTGTCGCAGCACGGGAGCGGTCATTCCGTAGTGCCCACTCGCAGACCGGCGGCGATGAAAACCTCTGAGGGAATAAGCGGGCTGTTTTACAACATTCGACAGCGCATCAAACCAGGAGGAGAAAAACATGATCCGGCCCATAATGTAGAAGAGGAGTTCATAACCGACACCAACTGTCCCCAAATCACGCAATCGATCACAAAGCGAGGCAGTTTGTGGCTAACTAACCGGCAAAAGAGAGCAAAACCGGCGGTGAGGTACCGCGCAGAAAACCGGCATCAGACCAGATACGGCTGGAAAGCTGCCCGATAAACGGGCAATCTGCACATTCTCATCCAAAAGAGATTTATTCAGCAAATCTGCAACTGTTTAAGCGTTGGAGAGCCTCTTCGAGGGAGGCCTCTAAATGGGTTACCCATGCCCGCTGCTGCGCTATCGGGCAGGTTTCTCCAAAGAGGATTTTAGATTGATCTGGAAGAGAAACTTAGATCAGGATCTCATCGGATTCCTCATCCCAATTGGCGAATAGCGGATCAAAAACGGGCGAGCCCGCGCTCCCTCCTTCGCTAATACTGAAGTTATCAAACCAGGTAAAAGCACTGTCAGCAGCAAGACCGACTGCGCCCTGATTCAAAGGACCGTCGCTGAATCGAGCCTCATTGATCGATTCACCGTTAACGATCAGTGTTGCAAGGTCACCATAGATTTCGACGCTTACTGTGTACCATTCCCGGGTTTTTGTTCCACCAACGACATCCCCAGCAGACACGACAACATTATCTGTCCAATTGTCCTGATAGTGCCCGATGACCCACGAATCAAGTGCAGCAAAGAATCCGGCAAATTTGAAATCGTTGTCATGTTTGTAATCAAAGATGATGAAGCCATTTGTATCACCCTGATTCGTATCGATTGATCTTATATCGGCCGACACGGTGAAACTGTGAGGGGCCGTTTCCGGATTGAGCGGTACGTGAGCAACAGAAAGCAGGTCGTTATAAGACGTATTCGTGCGTAGCAGGTTTTCGCCACCTGGACTGACCACCTTCCAGTAGTTGGGACGGTTATAATAAAACTGATCGGCGATGCCGTCACTGAAGTCTTCACTAAATGGCAGTTCAACCGGTTTGCCATAAGAGACCGAGGTTCCAATTTCCAGGTCATCGAAGGCCGTCCAGGAATTATAGGCTGCTACACCCGCTGACCCGTTATTGATTCCGTCGGCAAATGTAGCCGAAACCCTTTGGATTCCATCCACAAACAACTTCACGTTGTCTCCAGAAATCTTGAGAAACAAAACATACTCACGGTCCGCTTTGATATCGCCACCAACATCATCCATATCAAACTGGGCAACTCGATTCGTCCAGTTTCCTTGATAATGCCCGATCACCCACTGGTTCTGGCCGACGAACATACCGGCGTATTTGAAGTCGTTTGGTCCCTGATAATCGAAAACGAGAAAGCCGTCATACCAGACATTGGGGGTTGAGAATGACGACACCTTGGAAACTATCTCGTATTTATAGGGTAAGGCTGATTCCGTCTCAAAGTAGGCAACGCCCAACCCAAACGAATTGCGACCATTGAAGATGAGTGATTTGTCACCAGAATCTTGATAAATCCCCCACCTGTTCTCACCAACATAAGCAAGTTCGTCGGCGATATTGTCATCAAAGTTTTCGACGTATATCCAGGGTTCGGTATAATTCAGCCAGATTTCGTTTGGTTTGTTATCCCCCTTGGCAAGAATAACATCCAGGTCAGAATCTCCATCAAGATCACCCAGCGCCAGGCCAACCGATGAGTTGGAACCAAGCCGCTGTCCACTATCCGTAAATTGGCCTGTACCATCATTGGTCCAAACGGCGGTGACGGAACCAATCGCTCCCGTAAACAATAAGTCGAGATCACCATCATTATCAAAATCTCCGAAATCACCTTCCCATCCATGTTCATCCTCGACTTCGAACTCCTGTCCGAGCGAGAAATTTCCGGATCCGTCATTAATGATAATGACATGCGTATTACTGTACCGCGAAACGATTGCGTCCAGATCGCCATCACCATCGACATCCCCCAGGTTGACGCCTACAGATCCGTCTGGAATCAAGGCCAGGTCCTGATGCTGTGAAAATATTCCGTTCCCGTCATTCATGAAAACAAAATCGTCCCCTCCCAGATTGGTCATGATGGCATCCAAATCACCGTCACCATCGAGGTCTCCCAGGTCAACACTCCAGCGGTTTCCATTTGAATCAATGACCAACGACTGCCCGCTGTCTGTGAAACCCGCATTGCCATCATTCAGATAAATGAGATTTCCAAGCGTGCCATCCGCAGTCGTAACGAACGCATCAAGGTCACCATCACTGTCGAGATCACCAAGTTTGACGGAGCGACTTTTAACATTTCCAATATTTTGTCCGGTCCACTGAAACAGACCATTTCCATCGTTCAGCCAAACATTGTCTGGTGCCGGATTTTGCGTCCCGGATAAATTGAAAATATCGAGATCGCCATCACCATCCAGGTCACCAAGGGCAATACCGGTTCCGCCAGGAAGTGTTTGATCACTTTTCGAGAAAACTCCATCACCATTATTAAACCAGATTTCATTTGCAACCGACGTATTCCCAAAGACAGCATCAAGATCCCCGTCTCCATCGAGATCTCCCAGTTCCACATCATGTGTGGAGACAGATCCAAGCAACTGCCCACTGTCAACAAATTGACCACTACCGCTACCCGCAGCCAGTACAATCAGATCGCTGTCGAATGCCCGATTATTTGTCGGATCGGTATCAATTACCGAAGCACTCTCAATCGTGGCCACGTTTGTAATGTTCTCGCGGACATTCGGCTTGATGGTTCCTGTGATCGTGTAAGTGACCGTTGCTCCAACCGGTAGATCGATCGTTTCATTAATTGGTCCAGTGCCGAAAAGGGTCGCAACCGCACCACCGGTCACAACGGCGGTCCAGCTAATGTTGTCGAGGAATGTAGATGGATCGTCTTTAATCTTTGTAGAAGGGGCATCATTAGCACCTAGATTACTCGCGACGATCGTATATGAATGTTGTGCACCCTGCTCGACCATAACAACGGACGACGTTTTGGTGATGCTGAGGTCGGTCGGTGAATTGAAGAGTTTTATAACAAAAGAATCTGAGATCCCTTCAGCCGTTTTGAATAACGTCCCCGTACCGGGGTCCAAATCGGCGGTTTCCGCATAGGCTCCAACGATATGTATGTTATCTGACATATCGAGAGCTAAACCTGAAATATAGTCGTAGGAATCGCCTCCAACATCACCAGCCCAGCTAAAATTTCCGTTGGGATCCCATTGAGAAATAAAGCCATTATCTCGTGAAGTTGCAGCCCCTAACAGAAACTCTCCGGCATCCGGATCAAAATCAGCCAAACCACTAAAGACACCACTGATGTAAATGTTGCCATTTTTGTCTATAGCAATTTGACTGGCAGTATCATTGCCATCAAGACCAGTCGCTCTTGACCAGACATAATTACCAGCACCGTCAAGCTTCCAGATAAAGCCATCAATACTATTTGTGCTTGTTTCGTTATGAACCTCCGGTCCCGGATCAAAATCAACGGTCTGTCGGAAGGACCCCGTTAAATAGACATTATCAAAGTCATCAACAACAAGATCTGGAATCTGATCTACACCTGCTCCCCCAAGACTTTTACCCCATATCAATTCGCCTGAACTATTGAGTTTAACGACAAATGAATCCGTACTACCATTGCTCGTCTTAATTAACTCTTCTTCACCTGGATCTAAATCGATGGATTCGTGGAGTTCCCCTGTTACATAGATATTGTCTGATGGATCCACGGTAATCGAAACACCTCGGTCATGGCCCGGGCCACTGAGTTTTTTGACCCATGACAAATTGCCTGACACATCATGTTTTGCCACAAATGCATCCGTCGATCCTCCTTCAGCGGTTAGGATTAAAGAATTTTCACTCGAATCGAAATCTACGGTCCCTTGAAAAACCCCCGTCGTATAAACATTGCCATTTGAATCTACAGTGATGCTGTGCGCTAATATTGCATGATGCGATCCTACGACAGTCTGCACCCATACGAAATCACCATGTTCATCAAGCTTCAGGATGAAGAAATTTGATGTATTTGGAACTCCAGAAACGTTATGGACACCAGTTCCCAAATCGAAATCCACGGTTCCAGAGAATCTCCCCGTCACATAGGTGTTGTCTTGGTTATCGATGTCGATACTATGAACATAAATGTCTTTACTATCATCAGAATTTCGGATTTCTTTTACCCAATCAAATTTTCCTGAGCTGTTCAACCTGCTGATAAAAGCAATTTTCCTCAATCCGGTTGTTGATAAATTAACCTCTCCGACACCGGGATCAAAATCAACTGTTCCATTAAAATGACCTATTGAATATACGTTGCCTCGCTGATCAACAGACACTTCTTCCATTTGAGCATAGCCATCTCCACCGAACACTGAAGCAAACTCAAACTCCGGTCCCGACAGCAACGTTCGATCTTCCAATCGTTCAAACTGGTACCAACCAGCACACTCAACCAATCGTTGCCGATCGACCTGTTTTTGGCGGAGGTGACGTTTCTTTGCGCGCAGAAGGGAGGTCAGCCAGGTGGAGATTTGCATGGGAGCTTAACCGGGAAATAAGGGGGGGAGGCGATTTGAAATAAGGACTCTGCTTAAATCAGAAGTTCGTCCTGCTCCTCATCCCAGTTTGCGAACAGGAGATCGCCGGAACTGAATAGAGGGGCGCCAGGAGGTGGGAAAGATTGAATGGCGAAATTGTCAAACCAGGTGAAGGCCCGATCGGCAGCCAGACCCACGGCACCCTGATTCAAGGGAACATCGAAATCAGCCTCGGCCAGCACCTCGCCATCGACGATGAGTTTGGCGATGTCCTGCTCGATCTCTACCTCAAGATGATACCACTGCTTGGTATTGATACTGCGTCCTTCGTTGTCCCAATCTACCTCCGCCAGACGAGTGTCCCAATCACCTTGATAATGGCCGATGACCCATTCATTCTGCCCTGTAAAGAAACCGGCGTATTTGAAGTCGTTGTCGTGTTTGTAGTCGAAGATGATGAAACCATTCGTCCAACCACTTGCCACCGGATTGGAACGAATATCGGCGGAGAGGATAAAACTGTCAGGAGCCGTCACGGGGTTCAACGGAACATGGGCCACTGCCAGCAGGTTATTGTAGGACGTATTCACTCGCAGCAGATTCTGATCGCCAGGACTGACTGTTTTCCAGTAGTTCGGGCGGTTGTAATAGAAATCGTTCGCCACCACATCTTCAAAATCTTCGCTGAAGGGGATCTCTACCGGCTTGCCATAAGAGACGGATTCGGAAATTTCCAAGTCATCAAAGCCGGTCCAGCCATTGTAGGTCGCGACTCCGGCTGACCCTTTAGCGATACCGCCCACAAAAGTTCCCTCAACGCGTTTGAGGCCATCGACGAAGAGTTCGACGTTGTCGCCATTAACTGTCACGAACAGGGTGTATTCCTGATCGGCGTTGATGGAACCACCGACATCATCCATATCGAACTGAGCGATGCGATCGTTCCAGTTCCCCTGGTAATGCCCGATCACCCACTGGTTTTGACCGACAAACATTCCGGCATATTTGAAGTCGTTTGGCCCCTGATAATCGAAGATCAGAAAACCGTCGTACCAGACGTTCGCCGTGGAGTTCGATTTGACTTTCGCGACGATCTCGTACTGGTCCGGCATCGGGAATTCGGTGTCGAGATAGGCCACACCCAGGCCGTAGTTGTTGCGTCCGTTAAAGATGAGCGACTTGTCTCCGGAGTCGGTATAGATGCCCCACCGGTTTTCACCAACGAAGGCAAGGTTATTGGCGATCTCGTCGTTAAAGTCTTCCGCATAAGGTAACAGGGACGAGGAACCTTGACTCACTTTTTCATCGACGATGAAGTTATCAAACTGCGTCACCGCGTTATACCCGGCCAGTCCGATCTGACCTCCCGTGACGGGAGCTGCGAACATCGCTTCGGTGATGTATTCTCCATCAACGGAAAGATAAACCATCTCCCCATCGATGCGCACGTGCACGGCGTAGGGAGTATTGGTGTTAATTGTGCGGCCTTCATTATCCCAGTCGACCTGGGCGAGCCGGTTGTTAAAGTCACCCTGAAAATGACCGATCACCCACTGATTCTGCCCGGTGAAGAACCCGGCGTATTTGAAATCGTTGTCGTTGACATAATCGAAGATCAGGAATCCATCGAACCAGCGATTCGCCCCGGGGATGGAAGTGATGATCGCCGACATTTCGAAGGCACCGGGCAATGGATCTTCAAGCGGCAGTACTGCTGCGCCGAGCCCGGTCAGACCGCTGTTATCGACCTGGAATGAATGGTTGCCGGTGTTCTCGACGAGTGAAAACAGTTGCGGTGTTTTGGCATAGAGACCTTTCCATCCGGCGGTTTCGAAATCGTTGGAGTATGGGAGGGTGATGTTCTGGTTAAGCCAGATTCGGTTTCCGAGTTCTGCGTCATAATAGACGGAAACAACTGCATCGATATCATTATCGCCATCGACATCGCCTAACGCTAATCCGACTCCGCCACCATCAGTTAATCGCTGTCCACTATCGGTAAAATGCCCCAGTCCATCATTTAACCAAACAAAGTTTGTTCGTGCATCATCGCCAGATACGAAAATGTCGAGATCGCCATCATTATCGATGTCGGCGAAATCCGCTTCCCATTTGTCATTCGGTACATGAGGTAAATATTGACCGAGAGTGAACGTCCCGGTTCCATCATTCAATAAAAGAATATCGGCGTCCACATAATCAGCGATGACGGCATCCAGATCACCATCGCTGTCAACGTCGCCTAAATTTACGCTAATGGCACGTGGGGCCACTTCCAACGCTTGGTGCTCCGAAAATACACCTGTTCCATCATTCAAAAAGACGACTTCACCACCGGAGGTACTGACCATGAATGCATCAAGATCACCGTCTCCATCAAGGTCGCCCAAATCAACACCGAATCGATATTCTTGCAATGTCGACAAGAGAACCTGGCCACTGTCGGTGAAGTGAGCGTTACCGTCATTCAGAAGGATTACCCCATTTGAAGTCGAACCACCGATGAAGGCATCGAGGTCTCCATCTCCATCAAGGTCGCCCAGCTTTACGATGCAATCATCAACCGTGCTAATCGTCTGGCCACTGTGCTGAAAGAAGCCGCTTCCATCATTCAGCCAGACTTCGTCATAATTGACCCCATCAAAGCCATTTACAAGGAAAATATCAAGATCACCATCCCCATCCAAATCACCGAGACTTACCCCGGTGCTGGCAGAAAGTGCCTGACCACTGTTGGTATAATTTCCTTGGCCATCATTAAACCAAATTTCACTGGCGTCAAACGTGTTGCCAATAACAATATCTAGGTCCCCGTCTCCATCAAGGTCGCCCAGTTCGGCATCATGAGATTTCGCGAACCCCAGCGCCTGTCCGCTATCCACGAAGTACCCCGAACCACCCTC
>JAGQQC010000196.1 GCA_020426395.1 Planctomycetaceae bacterium | reverse complement strand
AGAAGCGGGATCTCTTCGAATCGGCTCAACCTCATTCCGCTTTTCCTGCTGGCGACCATAATATCCACAATTGGGGATTGTATCTCGGGCTGCTCATCGGGCTTAGTATTTCAATTCGGAGCGGACTGAAAGGGTGGATGAACATCTACTGGGGGAATGAAAACTACTGGAGTGCATTGTTCTGGAACTATTACACAGCCATTGTCCCCGCTCTACTGGTCGTACTCGGACTCTGGTTTATTTCCCGCACCCCTCAGAAGAATTGGTATTATAGTAGTCTCCGCAAGCAGTACGCGATTGTCTGGGTGGTCTTGATCATTCAAAACATTCTTGCCCAGATGATAACAGGACCCAGCACAAGTTGGTCCGAGTTCGGTTTCGATTTTTACTACATCTTGCTCTTTATCATTTCGGGGTTGATTGTGCACTCCGTTCATCAATGCCGCATCCTCACCGTACTTTGATTTTGCTTTTATTACGCGTACTTAAACTAACGAAAACAAAATCAGAATATCACTCACTTGGTTCAACCTGGATTTTGCGGACGAGAATCGTTTTGCGTGGGATGTTGTTCTCATCCGGGATATTGAAATCGGAATAAACCATCAGCGCGGAATGATCGTCCAACGGAACGATTTCCGTGTGACCACAGGTATCCCAGGCATTCGGTTGCGGTTTGGAAACCTTCATTTTCAACGAGGTCGTCCAATTCAATCCGGCAGGATCATCCGTCGCGCGGATCATAAAGTAACCCGGCCCACCGGACTGGCCGTAAGTCGCCAAGGTCACGCCGTTCTTGAGTGTCAACAACTGGGGTGTCTTACCGAATTTGCCATAGCCGACCGGAGCCGACCATGTTTTCGCCTCGTCTGTCGAACGAGTAAGCAAAGTCGGTCCATGACCGTTCCCATCCGACGTCCGCATGATACAGATGATTGAACCATCCGGCATGAATTGATAATCAGGCTCTGTGAACCCATCGCGAGTTTCCGCATGCGGATCGATTTGTGGATTACTGACAAATTTAATTTCGCCTTGTAATTCCCAAGTACGGCCCTCATCGGTCGAACGCAGGAAGAGAGGAGCGTAACGCGGAACACCATCGTACAACCTCCATCCATAACTCACTCCCCACAGTGATCCGTCGGGAGCAATTCGCATGTGCCCCCACATA
This sequence comes from Planctomycetaceae bacterium, assembly GCA_020426395.1. Taxonomy (GTDB): domain Bacteria; phylum Planctomycetota; class Planctomycetia; order Planctomycetales; family Planctomycetaceae; genus Polystyrenella. The sequence goes on along the minus strand of JAGQQC010000196.1, from coordinate 7,073 downwards.
TAGGGAAGCGGAAGATTTCCCTTGGTAACCTTCTCCGTTTTTCCAATGGAAGGAGTTAATCCCCGACGGGTTTCATCTGTCAGATGAAATATCTCGTCCGGAATATTAACTGTCGCTTGTTCGGTTTCCCACGTAGCTTCTCCTTTCTTCAATCGAGCGAATTGCCATCCCTGACAATTCGCAGGCAAATCACTTCGCCTGTAGAGCGAACGAGGAAAACGATAACTGCATACAAAATCACAGACCGATTCTGGAAGATCGAGCTCCTCCCCCCGGACTGAAGGAAGTGCAACCGGTTTTAAGCGATCGCCACTGGGAAGCAGAATTCCTTCTTCGACTTCTGAATCTGGGGCCGGTTCCAATTGTTGCCAGGTTTGGCCTTGATCATCAGAAACCGCCTGACCGGAGGATTTACCGACCGATTCGTAGGAATCCGGATTCAATGAATACCGAACTTGTAACCGGTTACCCGTTAATTGCGAGAGGTGTGGAAACTGCCAACGTCCCCAACCTTTTGCAGCCCGATTCAGTTCAACCGGAGCCCGGGCAACGACAACGGGATCACTCAATTTAATGGAAATCGCAGTCCAAGAGGCATTGGGATCAGCAGCATAGCCAACCGAGTTGAGCAGTATTGCCAAAATCAGTAATACAAAACCGATTTCATTTTTATGGCGTGGATTTTTAATTTGAACAGACATCAAGAGTGACTCACTTTCGCTGCTAACTGTATTCCGACAAGGCGGCCGCTCGTTAATGCCCAGGCAATGTGTAATCCGTGCCCCCAGAGGATCTGACCTCCCAATCCATTCTGACCGATGGCATACAATCCAGGAATTACTTGCCCAGTTTCATCTAAAACCTCGAATTGCTCATCAATCGCGGCTCCTCCTTCGGTAGTCGTGAAGTAGGCTTTCGCCGGACCGAGTAAAACCCAGTCATCACCAGATAAGGATGGCTTACCTGAAGATGAAGATCGTGCATTATGCTCGTTGATGGTTTGCAGAACAGCCTCTACAGGTAACCCGGACAGGGCTGCGATTCCAGCCAGGCTGGCCCCCCGATGAGTGATGTCCGGCCTCAGTTGTTCATAGTCCTTGACATAAGCATAAGCAATCTCTGGAGCAGTCGAAATAAAATTCGGCCATTGACTGTATTCTTTAATCAATCGCTCATCCAGCAGCAGGAAACAATCCTTGCCAGGTTGGTGAGCGACGGCGATTTCCCGATCAGGCCATTTGGTCTCGTCACAGAAACGTTTCCCCTCTCGATTGATCAAAATCGCACCCGCGTCAAACAATGAATTTTCCGGATGCTGCCAGGTCACCAGCAAGCGTTTGACGAGATTGTTGAGAACGAATTGGGGAGTCACCGGCAAGATCAGCCCCATTAGTTTTGCGAGAGGACCCGACGTTGGTAACAACTGTTGAAACGTTTTACCCGGCGGAGGGACAAACCGAAGTTCTGGACCGTAAGTGATTTCCATATTCACCAGTTTCGCTCCAACGGACTCGGCAAGGAGATGTCCATCTCCAGTCGCACGAGGATTGATTCCTTCGATCTCGGAAAATTCCGTCCCCTTAAACCGTTTGATGATTTCACTTGAATTGGCGTAATCACCTGCGGCTAACACGACTCCTTTTTGTGCAAAGTATTTTTGCCGCTCTCCTTGTGACTCAACCACAACTCCCCGAACTTCATCTGCCTTTTGAATCAGTTCGACAACGGGAGCGGAACAAAGGATCGTTCCTCCCAGTTTCAGAAAGCGAGACTGCAACGTGACGATATACGCTTTTGCTCCCGGAACGACGTTGTGCATCCGGGGAACTCGGTTCGGAGGTTCGGGGCTCGGTCCATGAAACTGCAATCCCAATCCTCGTAACCACTCAAAGGTTTCTGCAGTGTGAGCTAAAAAGAACCGGCGTAGTTCCGGTTGATTGGCTGCTTCAATCTCTGGGGTGGGGAATTTCCCCGCATCGACATCGTGCTCTTCTACGGAATCTTTGATACCGGCGTCCTGCTGTAAGGAAGTCCGATTCCCGGTGAACGAACCGACTGCAATGCCGGTCGTTCCTCCTAACTCAGCCTGTTTTTCCAGGAGAAGTACTTTCGCCCCCGCTTCCGCCGCGCTCACCGCGGCCGACAGTCCACTTCCTCCGCCGCCAACAATCACAATGTCGAATAGTTTCTCAGTAGATATCATCGATTCCGTTTCAATTTTTGTCTGGTGACCTTTAATCAAGGACGACCTGTTCAGTTAAGAATTCTTTTAATTTCGAAAATACCAAATTTATTTATCAAAAAGCGAGGATCCACAGACCGTTTTCTTTCGTTAACCCACTGTCACACCATTAGAAGTTTCATCTCGACACAAAAAACAAACCCAAGTCGTTGCGATATTTCCGGCCTCTGAAATTAAGCATCCAACCTGCATTCGGGGGATGATGGACGGAGCCAGCTTCCGTTCACATTCCCCAACCGGTCACTCAGTCTCTCTGACTTTTGTATTGCCCCTCTACGGAGTTTGCTCGATGGAAGATGTTTACTTTTATTCGATGATCATCGGTGGTGGTCTGATCGCGATTCAGGTGATTCTGAATATGGTCGGAATCGCAGATGATTTCGGGCTGGATGATATCCCCGACGGAGATTTTGACGTCGACCTCGATCTGGATGCTGGCGATTCTAATTGGGGCGTTCATCTTGTTGGTATTATCAGTCTCAAATCGGTTACCTCCGCCGCCGCGATATTTGGCATCGCGGGGATGGCCGCTACTAAACAGTTTCCTGATTCTCCGATTCAAGCTCTGCTCATCGCCACCGTGTGCGGGCTGGGAGTGCTCTATCTCGTCGGCTGGTTAATCAAAAGCTTGTACCGCCTGCGGTACGACGGAACCGTTGTTATCGATAAAGCGGTCGGCGAAACGGGAACAGTTTATCTGAAAATTCCCAGCCAGAATGCCGGCAAAGGAAAAGTCACCATCACCTTGCAGGAACGCAGCATGGAATTTGAGGCGATGACGGCAGGTGACGAAATAGCGACAGGCACGAATGTAGTTGTAACCTCTGTCCTGTCTCCCGGTGTGCTGGAAGTCACGCGGGCAGAAACCAATGACCAACAAACCGTGGAGGAACTTACATAATGAATCCGATTTTTTTACAACCAGGCATTCTGTCTGAGGCTGCCTTTTACTGGGTTGCGATTCCCTTCGGGCTATTCTTTTTAGTGCTGATGATCGTGGGGTTTGCAGCGAAATTATACAGACGCTGTCCGAGTAACCGAATCCTGGTTATTTATGGTCGTTCCTCAAGTGGGTCTGTGGCGAAGTGTATCCACGGTGGCGGACGCATGGTCTGGCCGATCGTCGAAGACTACGAATATCTGAGTCTCGAACCAATTCAAATTGAAGTCCCGCTGCGAGACGCTCTCTCCATTGAGAATATCCGCGTCAATGTACCGAGTGTCTTCACGGTCGCGATCTCCATTGAACCGGAGATCATGCATAATGCCGCGATTCGTCTGCTGGGTCTCGATACACCACAGATCAAAAAGCAGGCGGAAGATATCATCTTCGGCCAGTTGCGTCAGGTGATCGCTTCGATGAATATCGAAGACATCAACCGGGACCGCGATAAGTTTCTGCAAGCGATTCAAAGCTCGGTTGAACCGGAGTTACGTAAGATCGGCCTCGTGCTGATCAACGTCAACATCACCGACATCACGGATGAATCGGGCTACATCGAAGCAATCGGACGAAAAGCCGCTTCCGAAGCAGTCCAGAAAGCGCGTGGGGACGTGGCTGAACAGGAGAAATTGGGTGAGGTCCGGGTCGCCGAAGCGGAGCGGGACAAACAGGTCTCCGTGGCCGATGCAAATAAGATTCAGGAGATTGGTATTCGAGCCGCGTTCCGGGAAAAATCGGTTCGAATCGCGGAACTCGATAAAGAACAGCAGATCGGTGAACAAAGAGCCGCGTTCGAACGGGAAGCTCAGGTTGCCGATGCAGAACGGGAAAAACGTATCTCCGTGGCCGAATTTGAAGCGGCTGCTATTAAAGGAGAAACCGAGTCGCAGGCAAAGGTGGCCGATGCTCAGGCGCAATTGATGGTCAAAAAATCGGCTGCGTATGAGCTGGGAGAAACCCGTAAGAAGGAAGCGGAAGCGGCCGTGCTCGAAGCCCAGAACCGGGCGATGGCGAAAGCGGCTTTGGCCGAAGCAGAAAAAGTCGAAGCGGAACGTCGTGCGGAACTCGAAGCCCCCGCGAAGGCCGAAAAGGCTCGCATTATTGTCGCCGCCCAGGCGGAAGCGGAAAAACGACGCCTCGAAGCAGAAGGGGAGGCCTCAGCCATCTTCGCGAGGCTTGAAGCGGAAGCGAAAGGTCAGTACGAAATCCTCGCCCGCAAAGGGGAAGGGCTTCGAGAGATTATCTCTGCCTGTGGTGGAGCCGACGAAGCGTTCAAACTTCTCATGTTGGAACACTTCGACAATCTGGTCGAAGCCTCCGCGAAAGCGATCTCAAACATCAAGTTCGATAAAGTCGTCGTCTGGGAAAACGGAGGTGGCAACGGGCAATCTTCGACATCCAACTTCCTGCAAGGATTGACAGGCACCTTACCGCCGATGATGCAGGTGATGAAGGAGATCGGCGGTGTCGAAATGCCGGAATACCTGGCGAAGATGGCCCCCGATGGAGAAGGCAAGGAGGAGAGCAGTGCCACCGGCAACGGTTCCGCGGAAACAGCTGTCGTCACGAAACCTTCTCGTGAAATCGTCACGAAAGAGTTCCTCCCCGCCAAAGCAGAGATACCGGACCCTGAGAAGTCGAAAGGATCAACCTCTCGACTTAAAAAAGATCAACCGCCACCTCCTCCGGTAGAGGCATGATTGAAGGCGTAGTTGAATAAACTTACTCAACGCTTGCAATTCAAATAAAGTGTACAACTCGCTCCACTCAAGCTAGTTGTTAAAGAACGAACGGGACGTGGTACAAGCCGCGTCCCGTTTTTTATTGCTCCTGAGTTAACTCCATCACGAGGTCGTCTCCGACTTCTCGCATCTTCGCCTGGATCCTTTCCGTGAGTTCCGAGATAACGGCCTGAATCTGTGGACTCTCCTTATCAATCAAGTTCGTAGTCTCATTCGGGTCAACCGCCAGATGATATAGCTCGTCCCGTGACGGATCGCGGAAGTCGCGAATCAGTTTCCATTCGCGTGTGCGATAACAGCGCATGTAGGCCTGACTATAGTTGATCATGCTGTATTCACCGTAATAATCCTGGTCCCAATCGGCGGGTCTGTTTCCTTTCAGCAAGGGAACCAGGCTGCGGCCGCGGACGAGATGATCTGTCGGTAACGTCGCGTCGGCGATTTCCACGAGGGTGGGGTACCAGTCGAGGCTGGTTGTTGTATCGTCGATGACTGTCCCCGGTTTGACGACACCCGGCCAACGAATGATCGCAGGAACCTTGAGGGAGTTGTCGTACATATTCGGACGACGGCCTGATTCGACATACTTTGTCGTGGGCGGATAAGGTTTCACGATCCATGAACCGTTCCCTTTATGCGTGATCCCATTGTGCCCCATGTTGTAACCGTGGTCCGACGTGAAGATCACGACGGTCTTCTCGCGCAGATTCAATTCATCCAGCAAGTCGAGAACACGCCCCAGATTCCGGTCAACGCCGCTGATGCTCGCCAGGTATTCACGGGTTTTCTTCTTCACTAACCCCGTTTGCAAATTCGGGTAATCAGGATTGGGAATTTCTGGATTAAGCTCGGCGTACGGAGCCCAGTCCTCATCCGCGACAGGCAGCCATTTGGCATGGGGAGCGCGATAATGGAGGCTGAGTAGAAACGGGGCTTGCTCATTATCGCGAATGAATTCCAGCGCATGGTCAGTAAGAATATCCGTGGTCAGTCCTGTGAACTGTTGAACTTTCCCATTTTTTTCCAATGGTGGATCGACAGGGGAGGTTCCTCCGCCCGTCAGGCCCATGAAGTAGTCGTACCCATGAGTATGAGGGTGGTATTTTTTGTTGACGGTTTGTGTCCAGTCTCCCAGGTGAAACTTGCCAACGAGTCCCGTCTTGTACCCCGAATCGCGGAGCACTTCGGCAAACGTCACTGAACGTGGATCGAGACCAACTTCTTGATCCGGATCGTAAAGTTTGTGGCCGGGATGGGGAATGAAGTCATAAATTTCGTATTCGCTGGCATAGCGGCTCGTCAACAACGAGGCCCGGGCCGGACTGCAAACGGGCGTCGTAACGAACGAGTTCTCCAGTCGGGCTCCTTCGCTGGCGAGTTTGTCCATATTCGGCGTATAAGCCTGCTCGTAACCGGACGCACCAAATCCCCACGGAGCCTGATCGTCTGTGTAAACGAAGAGTATATTTGGCCGGGGTGAATCAATTGGCTCCGCCGCCATACTCATCGTTTTCGGGAATAAAACCAACATTCCCAAGAGAACGATCCGCTGAGGGAATTTGACCAGACTGGACTGCATATTATTTTATCTTTCTCGGACGATCTGTTGAAACTGGCCTGAGGGCCGTCTCTAATATAACGTATCAGTGCCTATTCCGGTAAAGCGACTTTTTGACAATCTCTTGTCCCATAAAACGAAACCATCATCATGCGTTCGACTTTTAACACACTCATTTTTTGTTCCTGCCTATCTCTGCTCGGAACATTTTGCGCAATAGTTCAGGGAGCAGAAAAGAGTGGGCCGAACATTATCTTCATCATGGCGGATGATCTCGGTTACGGCGATCTTGGCTCTTATGGTCAGCAACTGATCAAGACCCCCAGATTGGATGAACTCGCTGCCAGCGGCATGAAGTTCACACAAGCCTATGCAGGAGCGCCCGTTTGCACTCCATCGCGCTGTGTGCTGATGACCGGTAAACATAATGGTCACACCATCGCTCGGGATAATGTTCCCCATTACCGAACCTATCTTCATGAGGAAGATGTCACGGTGGCCGAAATTCTTCAGCAACAGGGTTACCGTTGCGGAGGAGTAGGCAAGTGGTCGCTGGGAGATGCGGGAACGGAAGGCCGGGCGACGAAG
>JAGQQC010000195.1 GCA_020426395.1 Planctomycetaceae bacterium | reverse complement strand
CGTTACAAGATCGTATGGCCACAATCCTGCCCGGCTCGGCTCGCGTTTCAGTCGATCCCAATACGAATTCCATCATTGTGATTGCGGAACGTTCCGTGCAGCAGATCTATGCTGACTTGATCAAAGCTCTGGACGTCAAACGTCCGCAAGTCATGATTGAAGCCAAAGTCGTCGTGCTCGACACGAGTGATGATTTCTCCCTCGGGATTGAAGTTTCCGGTGGAGACCGGATTGGATTGCGGAAGTTATTCCAATTCACTTCGTATGGTTTAAGTACCGTCAACCCGGCCACCGGCGCACTCTCACTGATTCCGGGACGAGGGTATAACTTCACGCTCGTTGATCCCGATTCCGCAGATGTTGTGCTCCGGGCGTTAGCCACACACCGTCGGGCCAAAGTTTTAAGTGCTCCCCGCATCCTGATCAACGATAATGCGACCGGTACATTGGCTTCCGTCTCCGAGGTTCCCTTCACCAGCGTGAATGCCTCTGATACGGTCGCGACTACCAGCTTTGCCGGGTTCGCCGAAGCGGGAACGACGATTGAAGTCAAACCACGGATCACGGCGGACGATCAATTGGAACTCGACTACAACGTGACCCTCAACAGCTTTAACGGAACCGGGAGTGCGGGTGTACCTCCGCCGCGTCAAACAGACCAGATTACGAGCAAGGTGACGATTCCCGATGGCTACACGGTCATTGTGGGAGGATTGACCCGCCGCAATTTTGCACAAACGGAAGATGGCCTCCCTTATGCGGAAAAGATTCCTATTCTGAGGGAACTCTCCCGCATCGTGACTGAGACCAAGAGCCAGACGACCTCCTATATTTTTCTCAAACCTGTTATTTTACGGGACGACAAGTTTCGCGATCTCAAATATATGTCGGATCGGGATCTTCCTTTAGCGCAGGAACCAGGAAACTTCCCCTTTTCTGCTCCATTATTGATAAAATAAAAGGACCGTAAGACCACTTCGAATCGCGAACCTCCAGGTTGTTGAGGGTGTTCGTTTCGAAGAGGGTTTCTGTCTGTTCTATTTGCTTCGATTCGGCAAATCTCCCCCCAAGCCGCGAGCGTCTAATGTCCGTTGCTGAAAACCGCTCCGATCAACCGAGCCTCCCCCCTTCTCTGCAGAGGGATTGGGTTAATGAGCTACAAGCTCAAGCGGCACAAGCTCTTTACAAGTTAGCGGAACAACTTCCCGGGCAAGGTGAGTTGCCACTCGATTGGGCCAGACGGATCCAGGTCCCCCCGGAACTGATCGCGAAAACGACGGCAGCCACCTTGGGTCTCGACTATGTAGAACAACTGAATCATTTAAGACCAGCGGCTTCATTTATTCAACATTTTCCGATCAGTTATGCCCGTCAACATCGTGTGCTGGTGTTTGTCGATGATTTTGATCAGTTAACGCTGGCGCTGGCCGATCTGTCGAATTGGAAAACGCGCGATACCATCTCGCGGGTGCTCAACAACCGTGTGAAACCGTTCTTTGCACCCGAGGCAGTCATTCAGCAGGCCATCAATCGCGCTTACGAACAACAATCGTCGCAGCCGGATCTGATTCTCGACACACTTTCGCAAGACGAAACCCGGGAGAAACTGTCTAATCTGGATCGGGATGATTTGCTGAACACGAATGGGCAGGCTCCCGTCGTCGAACTGATCAACATGATTTTGCTCGACGCGGTGAAAGGGGGCGCCAGTGATATTCACTTGCAGCCGTACCGCGAAAAGTTGGTCGTCCGCTACCGCATTGATGGAGTTCTGTTTGACAGTTACACGATCCCCAAAGAAGTCCAGGAAGAGGCTCTCAGCCGCGTCAAGGTGATGGGCAAAATGAACATTGCCGAAAAGCGGCTCCCCCAGGATGGTCGCGCCACGGTGACGGTCGGTGATCGCGTAATTGATCTTCGTATCGCTTCGTTGCCGGGCAACTATGGCGAACGGATTGTCCTCCGATTGCTGGATAAAAGTAGTCGCATTTTCAGTCTGTCCGAACTGGGGATGGAACCTGGAACCTGCCACAAGTTTAGTGAGTTATTAACGCAGGAACATGGTTTGATTCTACTGACCGGACCAACTGGGAGCGGCAAAACAACCACGCTGTATGCCGGCTTACAGGAAATCAACACCAGCGACCGGAACGTTGTTACACTGGAGGATCCGATTGAATATGACATCGAAGGGATCAGCCAGACCCAGATCAACACCAAGAAAGGACTCACGTTTGCGGCCGGTTTACGCAACGTGTTACGACAAGATCCCGATATCATCATGGTCGGAGAAATCCGGGATCAGGAAACGGCCGTCATGGCGATTCAGTCTGCATTGACCGGTCATCTGGTGTTCTCCACCCTCCACACCAATGACGCCGCCAGCGCCATCACCCGGCTGCTTGATCTGGGAATCGAACCTTACCTGGTGAGTAGTTCCCTGCTCGCTGTTCTCGCGCAGCGCCTGGTCCGAAAAGTTTGTTCTAATTGTGCCGTAAAAACCCCTTTTGAACCGGACGATTTGAGGCGGTTACAGATTTCGGCCCATGATCTGGGAACAGAAACTTATTCGCGAGGCAAGGGGTGTGCTGAGTGCCGTCACACAGGTTACCGGGGACGATTGGCGGTGAACGAACTTCTCACCGTGACCGATGAACTCCGGGGAAAGATACAGGATCAGGCCAACGCGTCTGAAATCCGGGACGTCGCCATCGGGCAAGGTATGCTGTTACTGCGTCAGGACGGGATCCAGAAAATCAAGGCAGGTATTACGACTCCGGAAGAAGTCGCCCGGGTAACGGTCCGGTCGAGCTTGTGATTCCCACTCTATTCGGGGAACGTTTCCGGTAACGTCAAGGAAGGGATTAACTCTGGTTTGGAAGAGGGTTCCGGCTCAATTTCTAACGGGGGAACTTCAGTCGGTCTGTTCTCGTCTTCCAGCGTCTCCAGTTTCACGCAGGCAATCTGTTCCGGTTTCAGCCCCAATTGATCTTTCGCCCAGCGAATATTTTCCGGATTGGTTTCCAGAAAGACGTATTGTTTGAGTAGCGGACGAATTTCATCGACCGTCTTTCCTTGTTGCATCTCGACCCGAATATAGGCGATGAGCACCTCCGGGTTTTGATCGTCCAACATCATGGCCCGGCTGTAATATTCGAGTGCCCGGGTCGGTTGATCGGCGTCTTCGTAAATGAGTCCCAGATTGAAGTAGGGTTCCGGGTTACTGGGCATTAATTTGATTGCATATTCAAATTCCCAGGCTGCCAGATAATATTCCCGTTGCCAGTAGTAAAGGGAGCCCAGCGTATTATGTGCAGGACCGTAAGTGACGTCCGCGATCAACGCTTTTTGTAAATGTTGCTCTGCTTTGGTGAGATCCGCATGCGGGAATTCGAATAGGCACGGAGTCTCGTCAAAATGCTTCCCGATAATTTCGAGCGCCTGCTCATGCTCCTCCTTGGCTTCCTCCGTGTTATGGCGCGGGTCGGCTTGAACCGTCTGATAATTGAGCGGTTCTTCCGGGCGGAACAGAGCGCACCCTCCTCCACAAGCGCACAACAGGAGTATCATCAGCCGCATCCAGAGCATGCTGAGTTGGCCAGTTCTAAATAAAGTGCATCCAAGCACTTATGTGTAATCGGTTTTACTGGTGGAGAGAGAATTTAAGGGGCCGGAATCTTAGGATCGTATAGGTGCGAAGTCAATAGCAAATTGACGTTCCAAAACTCTTGCGTAGACTTGATTTCCGTCGAATTGGAACTGGGAGGAAGACTGAACGAGATTTCCGAAATCTGGAAATCGACCCCCGGCTCAGTGAGTGCCACTGTGAATCCAATCGCCTGTTTCAACGAGACCTCTCGCAAGTCTACTTCCGTTTCCTGTTTTTGGTACGGCGTATCGGCGATGCGGCTCGGTTTGGTAGGCGTGATACTGATAAGTTGCTCCTGCTTAAGACCATTCTTGCGGGAGGCCGTTTCCACCTGCTGTACAATCGCGGCCGCCGTTTTTTCTTCTTCCTGCACTTGAATCGGAGTCTCCCGCAGCAAGCGAATCTGCTCTGCGATTTGTTCTACTTTCCGATACTGCTGTTGGGCGTCGAGCGCGGAATCGCGAGCCGTGTTCCACATCCAGGCCAGCCACAAGTTGCCCACCCCCAATAGGAACAGCACGAGTAGATAAAGACGGAAGGACCGGTTTCGTGAATCGTTCATGATGTGGGCTCCTGTGCGTTTACAGGAGTGGGGAGCGTCGCTTGCAAGCGGAACTCAATCCCCACGTTCTGCACCACGATGGTACGTGGTGATTCCACTTGAAGCCCTGCCTTACGTAACAGTTTTGCAAACCGGTCCCCATCCGTATGCTCACGAACGAGGCCCGTTAAGTCGAGTCGGCCATTGCGAACATCGATTTTTTGTAACTGAAAGCGGAAGTCTTCAGGCAACCCTTCGAGTAACGGCAAGAGGACTTCCAATGCAGAGACCGTTTCTGGAATGCTCCCCTCCTCTCCCTGTAAACCTCGCAAACGTTTCAGTTCCTGTTGCAGTGGTAACATCACCCCCACCCGGGCGCGCTGCTCAGGAAAGACCTGGCGATACAACTCCGTTTGTTGGGCACCATAATCTTTGCGAATTCGGTCATATTCTTCTGCCTGACGCCATAATCCCCAGCCGGAGAGTAACAGCAGTGCCATGAAGCTGACTTGCACTAATCCGAGATAACTTCGGATCGGTCGATTCGGATCCTGGTTCACCAGGCCATCACGATAAAATTCAATCGAAGCGGACTGCCGTTCACTGAGGACCGGCAATGCTTCTTTAAGGCCCACTTCCATAAAGTCAGTCGTCTCCGACCACTCACTCTGAAGAAGTTCGACCTCCTTGAATTCTTCCAGAACTTGACGGCACTTGGGGTCGATCTCCCGCACGGCAACTTGCAGTGGCCCCGACTGTGTCAGCAGAATTTGCTTTAGGGCAAGCTGGACTTCCTCCGGTTCGGCAACCAGAACTTCCCAGGAGACAACCTCTCCTTTTTCAATGTTCCAGACATGAATTCTCCGATTCGTTTGCCAGAACAACAGGTAGCGTCGCGCGAGTTTCGGATGCTTTTTCAGATGGTGTTGGACGGCCAACTCCGCCTGAGGCGTGATTGAATTGATCCGCACTCCTTCTTTTTCCAACGCAGTAATCAATTCTGCCAAGGGAGCGGTTTCGGTCGCCACAGCATAGGCCGTTCCTCCCTGGATCTGATAATCATGGGCAATCTCCTCAGCAGACCAGGGTAACTCCGGTTCAAACAGGTAGGACAAGGCTGTCCGGTTGCGCGCGGTTCGTGGAGTCGGAATTGAGAACCGCTCTTGCACGCAGACATTTCCTCCGAGCGCCATCAACAACGATTCATTTTTATAACCGGCCGTTTGGAGAGCAGTCCAGATTTGCTGGGATGGAAGACGAGCACTCTCGTCGGTCGATTCCTCAACTTCCGGTTCAATACGGGTAAACTGTTTTCCGCGCAACCGATAAAGTTGCCACGTCTCTTGCTCCCAATACAAAACCCACTTCTGGTTGCGCGCCATGTGATTATTTACCCGGAATGGTCAGTCGGACTTCTTGCTCTTCTTGTTTTACGATTACGAAGCCATCCTGGATGTCGGCAATGATCGCTTCGGGATTCTGGGGACCGATGACTTCTCCAATTTTTCGGAAAACGACTTTGTTCCCCGACAGTTGGATCATCGCCATTGTGTTGTTGGGTTCAATCATCGTCGCCAGAATCGTCGCCTGGATTGGTTTGGGAGGAGGTTTCTCAACCACTTTCGGTTTGGGTGGTGGTGGATCGTATAAGGGTTGCCGGAGCGGTTTTTCCCAATACGGTTCAAATTGCCGTGCTACGAATCGGACGGGGACGTCTGAGGGAACGTTTTCCGATTTCTTCTTAAGCTTGATGCTTGGTGTACGCACCTTTGTTTCTGCGGCGGGCAGTTCGACTTCCTGCATCGACCATTCAAACAGGAAGTAACCGATCCCCCACAGGGCAACAGTCCATAACAGCAAGAGTCGCTTTTTATTTTTAATGCTCATGAGAGGGCAATTTCAGAGTGAATAATATTTAGACCCAACTTACCAACTGAAAGTCTGGCTGTCTGCACCAGTTTCAGCACTTGCCTGGTCCAGAGTCAATTGCGTCCAGGTTTGACGGGAACTTTGCACACGAATCCAGAGTGCGTGTGATTGGGATTGATCGCTGAATAACTGGCGGGCGGTGCTGCGCTCAATCCCTTTCAGGTCGACTTGTTCCAGCACCTCGTCTAACTTCGTAATGCCCGGTTCCGCGCGGGCAAAAATGATTTGGTCGATTAATTGTGCCGGTAATTCCTGCTCCGCCTGTTGTCGGATCGTTTCATCATCCGCACGTCGAATATTGAGCCGTCCACTTCCCCAGAGTGTGACACCTGAAGTTACTGCTCTAATCTCATGGGCGGTCTGATCCGGTGAAAGATCCTCCGGAATACGAAAAACCTGTCCCCAGGAATAGAATAACACCGGCTGTCGTTGTCTTGTGGATGAGGGCTGAATCAGAAGTTGCTTACTGAGGGAATAGGATCCCTTGTTGAATAGTTGGTCGTTTACAACCCTGTTCAACTTCTGCTGATCACGGTAATACAACTTGTTGAGATCAATCTTTGTCTCTTCATCCACCAGTTCGACTTGAAATAGAAGTTTCCCTAATGAAAATTCTCCTTCCAGTCGCGCTGGAAGTGGCCAGCGGGGAGGATATTTTGGATCGACGGGAGTCGCCAATCCTTCCAGGACTTCTTCCGCGTGGGGTAACAATAAACGTTGCGTGGAAATGGCCCCCCAACGACGCTGCAATTCTTCCTGAGCATGAGCGACTTCCGTGGCAAGCGCCAGGCTTTGCCGCGCCACGCCTGCTAGAATCAAGCCCGCGATCAGAATCAAGCCGAGCGCCATCACGAGCACAAAACCATCGCGTGAGTTTTTTGAGTGTTGGTTATTGCAGAATATACGCATGAGTCAGAATGGGGAGTGAAGTTTCAGAGTCAAATAACAAAACGGCAACCTGAGCAGGAATGGGACCTTCATTCAGGGAGACCACGTCTTCCGCATGGGAAACGGTTTCCGGCACGGCAGAAGTCAACTTGATCTGGCTGACGTCAAACGCGACAACCTCACTGAATCCTGCTTCAATGGAATTGGGAGAATAGGGCGCTGTTTTCCGCAAGAGTATCTGGGACTCTCCGGTATCGTAGATAGCGTATTCAATGAGGGTCGGCCTGTGGTGTAGCGTGCCCGTAACGGGATCTTTTCCGGCATATCCTCTTAATTGGAAACCGGTTTTCTGGGGAATCAACATGCGCGAATTGACGAGATCCCATTCCAGTTGGTTTACAAAACGCGTCTGCCAGGCTTCACGAGGAGTCATCTCTTCCAGTTGGCGTTGTTGCCGCGTCATCCCCGTCAGCACGCCTAGTACTGCCGCCAGCATCAACGTGGATAGGATCGTTGCGGCCAGTAACTCGGCCAGTGTGAAACCTGGTCGAGCGAGATGGAAAACAATATTCTTTCTCTTCATTTTCGCTCCTTGGCCGCAGGAGCGAGAATTTCGACGGACGACAATGTTTCCGGTTTGCCGAAAGCAGGAGTATCGACAACTTCCACCCGCATCACTCGGGCTGGCACGGGTGAGACATCGGTCGCCACACTCATCACTCGCCAGGAGAGTGTCGGTTTGCTGGGGATTGTTCCCTCTTCACCTGGCGCGGGCAGTTGCCCTGCTGCATACCAACCGGCGATCAATTGATCTGTCAGTTCAATCGCTTCGAGTTGTGCGGCGGCCAATTTGATTTGCCGGGCATGAGCATTAAACGCCATCAATAGAGAAACGAGTAGCGTAGCGAGAATCACCAGTCCCCCGACTACTTCTACCAGTGTGAGTCCTGCGTGTAATACTGATCGCTTAAGGGAGGCTACTGAAGATTTTTTGAACATCAGCCATTTCCTCCTGTTCGGTAATTTTCCCCGTGAGCCCCGCCACAAATAACCAGACTGATTTTCCGGAAGGGAGGCTCAACTCAAGGGCAAAGCTTTCCGTAATCCCTCCCTGAGAATAATGGACTTGTGCTTCATTGAATTTAACGTCACGCGTTCGGGAGAGGAAACGGTTGATTTTAACTGCCCCCCCGATATTGATCGCTTGCTCTTGTTTGTCCGTTCCCTTATAGACCCGCGTCAGTTGATTTTTGTTGAGATCAATTTT
>JAGQQC010000194.1 GCA_020426395.1 Planctomycetaceae bacterium | reverse complement strand
CACAACCGTCAGACTTTCAAACTCTCCCTCAACACGAAAACCTGTGCGGTTCTTTTCAATATTGCCAATGGTCTGGATTGGTCCCCTGTGTTCCCGGGGTGAGGTCTTCCGATCTAAGTCAGGTCATTATGTCTTCACGTGTGTGATGATTTTTTCGATTGCGCGCGAAGGAGAATCGACACCTAGGACTGTTCGGAGGGGAGTTCTTTTATCGAAATGTCCCTAATTCGAATTAGACCGATTCAGTCGATCTCCAAGCGCATTTGTCTGACCTGAAACCGCTGTCGATTTAACTGGTCTCCCCGAAATCAGCAAGCCTTCGCTTCCGAACACGGGAGAACAAAGGCTTACTGCCGAAAACTTGCCAGTTATACCGATTTTACCTTGTACAACGGTTTGTAAGGGATGCAACAATCGAAGGAACCCCAAAGCCGGTCTGAATCGCTGTAAATCGAGCCCTTAAACGGGCCTGAACAGTAACTAACTCACAAGTGGTTTCAAGACCAAATTGAACGGGTGCTCACCGAGTTCAATCGAGCCCCGGATCACGGACGGTAAGACATTTTGCGAATTTGATCATCTTCGAAACACCGTCTGTTAAAAGGCACTTTTTTCCAACAAGGCGTACCTGGAAATGACATTGCGCGGTTAAGACGTTAACTGCCTATTTCCTGCCAGTCTGACATCCGAATGGAGTAAGACCAAAGTACGACCTATCTCGACTGCCAATACGCAGCCCCCTCAGTTGGAGAATGAGCCGTTTAGCGGGATGAAATCCCTGATCTGGCCTCGAGGTATCTATACCAATGCAACGAACTTTCTGGTCTCGTGCGGTTAATTTTTTCACTCGTGCACAACAACCTGCACGAAAGTCACAGCCTTCAGCTAACTGGGGCGGCAGTACGGTCGAACAACTTGAAACCCGTACCTTGCTCAGCTCCGTAAATCTCTTCTCCGCCCAATTAAGCGATGCGGAAGATCAAGAGACGACTCATTCCCAAGGAGTGAGTCTGCAACTGGAAGAGACGACTCAATCAGGGGAAACTTTGACCTTTGAGGTTGGTATCAATACCGACCCGATGGAAATGGTTGCCAAAAAGGTTGATGAACTACATGGGTTGTACGCAACGGAAACCTATGTGGGGACGAACTATCACTTCAACCGGCGTGGACAGAATGAAAAATACATGCTGGGTGAAACTGGCTGGTATTTCTTGCTTTCCAATGGCGAAGTCTACCGCTGGAATCGCAGCCTGGAAGAAAGCCATCTCGTCGCTGAACTCGACACCCGGTTCTATGATAATCCCGAACTGCTCTACACTGCTGCCGATTCCACAGAGATGGAACAGATGGTCGCAGAACTAGATCACAAATGGGATTTTCACGCTACCGATCAGATTGTGGCAAAAGACTTTTACCTGAACTACCGTGGGCAACAGGAAAAGTACTTCATGGGTGGCAAACACTGGTTCTACATGACCCCGGATGGTGCAACCTACCGTTGGCATGGATCCATTGAAGATAGCGTTCAGTATTTCCAGTTTGATGAAAGCTACTACGAGGATGTCACTAAGCTATTCGATGCCTGGGAACGTCTAAATGATTCTGGTTCCAGTTCAGAAGCAGATGTGGATATTGATGGTGGATACATCACTATCACCCCGGTCGCCGGATTTGTGGGAAGTTTCGATTACACGGTCGTGACGACCGATGGTTTTCGGGTTGGTCAAACCACGAACACGATTACAGTACAGAACACCGCTCCGGTTCTGACTGAAGTCGGTCCTGTCGAGTTCATGGTCTATCCCGACGGAATTCCTGAAGGGGCGATTGATGTTCTATTCGACACTGGAACATCAGCTCAAAAAGTGACCGAAACGGAAGCCGCCCTCAATGGTGACTATCTGACTATTGATCTCGCCAGTTACGACCTGGATGGCGACTCTCTCAGCATCGACGCCATTATCGAAGGGGCGGATGCTGTTATTCTGAACCAACAATATGACCTGCATGCCGATGCACGCACCCTGAGCAAAAACTACTTCTACGACCTGCGTGGCGCCAATGAAAAATATGTCCAGACCTCGCGCGGCTGGATTTATCTGTTGCCGAATGGGGAAGCTTACTACTGGTATGGAAGCCTGGAAAAAAGTGCACTGGTCGCAGAGCTGGACACAGCTTACTACGAGGATCCATCACTCCTGTGGAACACAGAAATTCCACCGGAAACGGACGTCGTCGTTCAATTAAATGGTTCAAAGCTGATCATCAACCCGGCTGACAACTACACTGGGACTTTTAATGTGATTGTCACCGCGACCGATGGATTAGCGGAAGACGAAATTGTCATCCCTGTTTCTATCGTTAATGGTCAGGACCGGTTCAATAACTTCGTATTTGATGATGCCAGCCGCTGGAGTGAAACGGCCACCGACGGTGCAGGGCTGACACAAGGCGAATCGACAACACTTACCTGGACGATCGTTCCTGATGGAACCTTTATTGATAGTTTCGGAGCAGGGAATCCGGCTGATTCAGATTTAATCGCTTTCCTGGATAACATTTACAACGACACCACGGGTGGTGCGATTTCTGACCGAATCTGGTTCCAATATGTTGAATCAGCATTTGAAGCCTGGGCCGATCTGACTGGAATTATCTACGAGTACGTCTCTTACGATGACTCAAGTGCTTTCGACGCAGATAATGACGGCGTTCTGGGTACACGGGCCGACATCCGGGTCGGTGGTCGTCCTATCGATGGTGATAGTGGTATTCTGGCGTTTAACTTCTTCCCGGACTTTGGGGACATGGTCATCGACACAAACGATGACACGTATGCAAATACCAACGGTGACTCAATCATTCTTCGAAACGTCATCTCCCACGAAGCTGGCCACGGGTTGGGATTTGAACATAAATTCCCAGTCAACCAAACTGTGTTGATGGAACCGTTTTTGACGACAGCATTTGATGGTCCACAATTCGATGACCTTTTGGCAGCCAACCGTGGCTACGGTGACCGTTTTGAAGAGGGAAGTGGTAACGACGCCTCAAACACCGCTGTTGATCTCAGCCTGATTGACGATTCCACACGGATCGTGAACAGCCTCAGCATTGATGGCGATGGGGATCGCGATTACTTCCGGTTTGAAACATCCTATCCCCAGACGGTTACAATCACTGTCACTCCCACTGGTGGCGTATATCAGAGCGGAGATTCCGATGCTACCGTCGTTGATTTTGACGCAGGTGCTCAGTCTAACCTGGACTTCATACTTCTCGATTCCGATGGTGCGACCATCCTGGGAACAGCAGATGGAGCCGGAATTGGTGCGGCCGAAACGTTGACATTCGACCTACCAAGTCAGGGACAGTATTTCGTACGAATCGTGGGTAATGAAGATGCCGCCCAGATGTACCAGCTTACAATTTCCACACAAGATAGCACCGTCGGTGGATCTATCAGCGGATTCGTATATGAAGACTTAAACAATAACGGTACCCGCGATTCAGAATCGGGGGCGATTCCGGTCATTGAGTTACTCCCCGTTGGTGATGTGATTCTGGCAGGTAACGATGACGCATCAACCGATGCCATCCCATTTGGATTCAATTTTGAGTTCTACGGCATTTCCTACGACTCATTCTACATTAACAACAACGGTAATATTACCTTTGATGGTCCCTTCGGGAGCTTTCTACCTGACGGATTTCCAAGCGGTGTGGCGATGATCGCCCCCTTCTGGGCTGATGTGGATACTCTTGGTAATGGCAGTGCCGAAGTTCACCTGGCAACCGGCACCAGTTCACGAGGAAATCAGGTTGTTCAGATCGACTGGCCGGGTGTTGGATACTACAACCAAAACGACGACCTCTTGAACAACTTCACTCTGTACATCGAAGATGACGCAGATGGTGATATTGTTGTCTTCTCCTATGGTGACATGGAATGGACAACAGGTAATGTTGAAAGTGATAACGGTTTCGGCGGTGAAGGAGCTCAAATTGGAGTCGATAGCGGTGACGGTGTGAATTACTTCAGCCTCGGACGTCCTAACTCACCTGACACACTGCTCCCGTTTACGAATACTCAATTTGAGTTTCGCGTCACCGACTTCGGTTTTTCCAGCATTGAACCTGGTATTGCAGACGTCACCGTTTACATTGACTTCAATAACAACGGTTTTCTTGACGCGGGAGAAATGACGTCCGTCACACAAGCTGACGACACCTCGACTCCAGGCATCGATGAAACAGGGTTCTACGAATTCACGGGGCTAAGCGCAGGAACACACGTTGTCCGACAGATTCGACCTGACGGGTATGTGCAAACGGAACCCGTTAATGACGGCCCACATGTTGTTGAACTGGCCAACGGCCAGAATGAAGAGCAACGCAACTTTGGTAACTTTGCCGGAGCACAAGGGAAGCAACTCACACTAGAAACAGCAACCGACTACCAGATATCAGAAGCAGGCTCCATCGTCGTGACCGCCAAGTTAGTTGGTGTTCCGCAGAACGTTGACACGAACGTTCAACTTGCTTTCTCAGGTACAGCGATCCTGGATCAAGACTACACCGTCACCGACACGTTTATCACAATTCCCGCCGGTGAAACCTCGGCGACCATTGTTATTACGGGTATCGATGACTCATTGATTGAAATTCGAGAAAGCATCATCGTCGATGTCAGTTCGATTGACTCCGCAGGTGAATTGAATGGGTTCCAGCAAGTCACGATCTTCCTGACAGATAACGACAACCCATCAGCAACCTTCCTTCACGAAGGCGAAATCGAGGAAATTGTGCCTGGTTGCAGTTGCCCGATGTGCAGCGCATGGGCATCCAGCCTGAATCCCGATGGTATTCCACTTCATTCGTTAAATACTCTCGAAGAACGTAAAGCCGCGTTCGTTAACGGTGGACGGCATATCATCACGTCGATTCCTGGCAAATTAAATGCTCTGATCACGGATGCTGAAGACGAAGCCTCCGGAACCTCCGGTTCAAACGACACCCAGGGAACTGCCGAGTTTAACGGCACCTTTGGTACGGGTGTGGGTGACGATTTTGAACTGGACATCACTGGTAACCTCGGCAACGCTACAGACACCGATTTTTACTCCTTCGATTTAGAGGCAGGAGACGTAATCGGTGTGACTGGGTTCGACTCAATCACGACAATCCAATTGTTTGATCCGAATGGGACTGAACTCATTGGTTCCTCACAGGACTTTGCCGCGATTTATCCGACAGCCTCTCCCTTACCGGGAGGTGGTAACGCGACAATCGCCTATGTCGTTCCCACAGCAGGAACATATGCCATCGCGATCTCCGGTTTCACAGGCGATTATACATCCCAGTTCCGTGTCTTCCGACCTGACCTGGAAACACAAGCGGCTGGAGCGGTACAAACACTCTTCATCGACTTTGACGGAGCGACAATCGATCCCTCCATCTTTGGCGGTCCAAGTGGTAACGTGACTCTTTCACCGTTGACTTCATTCCTAGGCAACTGGGGATTAACAGGAGCGGATGAAGACGCTGTTATCGATGCCATTCTGGCTGAACTGGAACGCTCTATCTCAACAGAGATTCGGGCCAACGGAAACAATGGTGACTTCGATGTCACCGGGATTAACGGTGATTTCGACATTCAGATTTTGAATAGCCGGGACGATGCTGATCCCTTCGGCGACGATAACGTCTCTAGAGTGATTGTGGGAGGAAGCATTGCCGAACTCGGAATTCCCACCATCGGTATTGCAGAATCGATCGACCCGGGTAACTTCAATCAGGAAGAATCAGCCGTCGTCCTTCTCGACCTGCTGAGTGCTCCGAACGGAGATCCTAACTCACTGAACAGTATCCCGCTGGGTGGCGGTGCCACCATCACCGAGTTAATCGGTGTGGCGGTCGCGAACATCACTTCCCACGAAGCCGGTCACTTCTTCGGGTTATTCCACACCAATCAATTTAACACCACAGCGAACCTGATTGACCAGGGAGGTAACCTGCCTAACACGGTTGGCCTCGGCAACGACGGTATTTTTGGCACAGCAGACGATGTCAACGTTAGCCATGTCAGCGACACCTATGTACCTAACGAAGGATTCACCGGTACTGAAGATGCATTGAATGCCCTGGCCTTCGCTCTCTCCACGGGGGGTGCCAACAATGGTGGCGGTGGAGGAGATGGACGTAGCCCGCAGGTGACTCTCGAAATCGAAGAATACCCCAGCTACGAATTCGGAGAGACTGGCTCTCGCACTATCGTGGCCAAAGTCGTCGGACATCCAGACACAGCCACGATTATCGTCAACCTCAGCTTTTCTGGAAACGCGATTCTGGACACGGACTACACTGTGTCCAGCCAGCAGATTCTCATTCTTCCCGGTCAAACCTCAGGATCGATTACTGTCACTGCGATTAATGATCGGCTGATTGAGATTCGGGAAGCAATCATCGTCGACATCGACACCATTGTTGCCGGAAATGAGTTTAATGATTTCCAGCAGGTCACCCTGTTCATCATTGATAATGATGCTCCCGCTCCGATCATTACGGCCAGCAGTAACTCCGATTCTCCTACGGTTAACTCGAACCAATCGACTCAGAACAACAGCCCTCTGAAATCGATGATTGGAATGTCTTATGCTCCAATTAGTTCGCAGACCAATGCAGACGAGGACGAAGAAGATTCCAGTTCAGCCGTGGTGAATACGGAAGAACCCGAGATCGATAACAAGTCGGTTGACGCGACCTTCAGCCTGCTCTCAGAGGAAGACATCTGGGTGTAGTTGGCGGACCAGCTAATCGTTCGTATTGATTTTCCAACAGGCACTTGGCTGATAATTTTCGCCAATCCTGCTAAATTGAGCATGGGAAATCAATACGTCGATCTCCCACTGTGAATTCTACTTCCCACGACGGGTCTTCCCAACCATGTTAGTCGGCTTGTTCGGCGACGCCCATGATCATATAGATAATGTGCGTCACGCCGTGAATACGTTTAATCACCTCGGCTGTGAATATGTGCTGTTTGCCGGTGACCTCGTTTCTCCACTGGTCATCCCTCCCCTGCGGCGTCTGCGCGGCAAATTTATCGCCTGTTGGGGAGATAATGACGGTAACCGACTTGGCATTGAAGGGGGCCTTCGAATTGTGGGAGAAATCGGGGAACCTCCGTTCTGCGTACAGACCCCGGATGGCTTGCGTATTCTGCTTACTCACGACGCCGATCGAGCCCGTCCTCATCTGGAAAATATCGACGTCGTGGTCTCGTCGCACACCCATCGTTCGCATTTAGCGACGACAGCTTCCGGGATGATAAGCGTCAACCCGGGTGAATGCAGCGGTTGGATTTCGCGAAAGCCACAAGTCGCAATTCTTGATACGGAAACCCGGCAAGTGGAATTCATACCGCTTCCCGAACCTCCTCCCGTGCCGGACATGGTTCCTTGAGAAGGCTATTCCACTTCGACGATCTGCTTTAGTAGATCGATCAATTTGTAGAGCCCTTCACTCGGAATCGTATGTGGCCCCATAAAGGGAAGGAATTCGACATTCAGCCCAGCTTCCGTCAGCATGTCCCGGAGTAGTTCAGCACCACTGAATGGCAAAATCGGATCTTGATGACCATGACTTTGGATGACTTTCAGTCCCGCGCGCTGAGGAGCTAACCGGGCCCATTCCTCTTCATTCAAAAGCGTTCCCGAATAGATCACGAGCCCTGCCGGATTCTGTTCTAAACGAAGAGTAATGTCTGTCGTCAGCATCGATCCCTGTGAGAAACCGCCGAGCACGATTTTATCCCAGCCGAGACCACACCGTTCTCGTATTGCATGCAGTGTTTCGGTTAGTTGTGTACGGGCTTCCGCCATCCCCTCTGGTTCATCCTTGCGGAGATCACGAAAATCATTGCGATCCATCGCCATCTGCAGAGCTAGCATATCGATCATCCACCAGGCCCGGCCATCACCATATCCATAGGGGGCCAGTGACATCGGAGCCTGCGGGAAAACGAATTGAACCTTCTCTTTTAACTCAGGCACTGCAGATAAGATTTCTGGCCCGAGTGGCACGAGATCAGTCCCAGGGGCTCCAAATCCATGACAAAGCACCACAACGGCTTCCGGTTGCGCTCCCTCTTCCAGAAAATCAACTGTCCGACAGGTCAGTGGCCCCAGTTCGAGGCTTTCACTCCGTAACATAAAAATAAAGTCCCTTACAATTCTCAATAATGTACAGACGGTTTTAGCTTGATCCCGAAATCTGACTTCAATTTATT
>JAGQQC010000193.1 GCA_020426395.1 Planctomycetaceae bacterium | reverse complement strand
AAACCGTATCCGAAAAAGTGAGCCCACATGCGGTTAACCAACGCCGCCGCAATCGCGGGGCGTTCTCCTTGCTTCAGAAGTAAGGTCAATTCCTGACGACGGTCGGTTTGAGAATCTGGCTCGACGGTCTGGCCGTTAAAGATGGGATAGGCCACCTGTTTAAGTCCGTCACGACGATCAAAGTGAACGGGGCCGGAAAATTCGTTGCGGACAACTTCGGAGTAGTCATCCACACGGCGACCGGTTGCAGGATCTATTTTGCGATGGTCGATTTTTTCAATCTGCCGGAAAAAACTATTGAACTGCCAGAACTGGTCCTGCTTCCATTGATTGAATGGATGATTATGGCATTGTACGCATTGCAGTTGCTGCCCGAGGAACAGACTGGCGGTTTTAGCGGTGAGCAGAACCTGTTCATCTCGCATCGTCATCTGGGCCAGCAGATAGTTGACGGCTCCGTTCTCTTCGAAATGCCCTTCGGCCATAATCAGGTCGGTAACAACTTCATTCCAGGGACGATTTCGGGCAAAGGCTTCCCGATAGAATTTTTCCATACCGCGCCGACTGACTCGCTGTGGCGTTTGCCGACCAATTGACAGGTTCGTCCAGATTGTCGTCCAGTTGGCGACATATTCGTCGCTGTTTAATAACTGGTCAATGACCTGTGTCCGACTTGGTTTCTCACCATTTTCGTCAAGAAAGCTCCGGACAGCTTCGGTTGAAGGAATTCGCCCGGTTAAGTCGAGATAGATCCGCCGCAACCACTCTTCATCGGCAGCAATCTCGGAAGGAGTAACCTCATTATCTTTCCAGTGCTGTTCCAGCCGCTGGTTGATTTCTGCCACGAAGGGATCGCGTGAACCGGTGCTAAAACCGTCCGGTTTCTGCTCATCAGCAAAACCTCCTGAGACCAGCACCAGGAGACCCAGACAGAATGAAGCGCACGGGACCAAAAAAAGAGAATTCGAACGAGAAAAGAACATCAACCGGGTGTTCCTCAAGAATGTTCGCGAAAGGAGAGCCGAACGGCAGGCTATCTGACTGTGAAATAGAGACTTCTGATCATGAAACCCCTGAAACAGGAATACGAATCGCCCGTATCCCTTAATAATACGGAGAATTGTGCGGTCTTACTACCGGATATTTGGCGAAATTCATATTGAGTGAACATCCGGTCGGGTGACAAGCGCCTTGCGGAACGGTTCCCAAAGGACGAAAGTAGTCGCATCTAACCTAATTTCCACGTTTGAAGCACTAAATAAAAAACAAAACGGGATGTAACCGAGATGACAACAGAGGAACTGGTGGGGAAAGTGGCCGTTGTGACTGGCGGGGCGAATGGGATTGGACGTGCGACGGCCAAATGGCTGGCCCACCGGGGAGCCAAAGTCTATATCGGCGATGTGAATCTGCTCGAAGAGAACAAAGTGCCCTTTGCGGAACTGGGTATCGAAGCACAACAGTGCGATGTGAGTCTGGAGGCGGACATCCAGCAGCTGATCGAGCGCGTTATCCAGGAACAGGGGCGACTCGACATCCTCGTCAATAATGCGGGCATCGGGATGGTCAAACCGATTACCGAAGTGACAGAGGCGGAATGGGATGCGTGTCTGGGGGTCAACCTGAAAGGGGCTTTCCTGGGGTGCAAACATGCGATTCGCCAGATGCAGCAGAATGGAGGGGGCGTCATCGTTAATACTGCCAGTAACGCGGGGTTACTTCCGCGACAACATGACCCGGTTTATTCGATCAGCAAAATGGCTCTGGTCGGTTTGACGAAATCGCTCGGCCTCTGCCATGCCCAGGATAATATCCGCATCAACGCCGTTTGTCCCGGGCCGGTCTGTGAAACAGGAATGATGAACGCCGACCTCGCCCAGTCGAGCGATCCGGAAGCGATGAAACAGGGCTTTATCAAAGCCTCTCCCCTGGCAAAAGCGCTCAACCGGATGATTACTCCCGAAGAAGTCGCCGAGGCAATTGGTTACCTGGTGAGCGACGCCGCCCAATTTGTCACAGGCACGATGATCGCCATCGACGGAGGGAAATCACTGGGTGTTAGCCAAGTTGGGAGCTAAAGAGGAACCGCTGGACATCGAACCAACGTTGTCTACACAACGGCACGGTTAGCAAGTCTAACCGTGGCACCCTTTTCCGTGGCCTTTTGTCTGTTTCGTGGTTGTAAAAGTTATGACATTTAGAGATTGATTAAGTAGAGCCCATCCTAAACCCGATTGTGGCTGTTCTACAAACTTCAGAACAAGGTTCAATTCAACCCACCAGAGGGTTTAAGGATCATTTCGAGTAATCCTGAAAAAAGAGCGTGGAACCGGACATTTTCTGGATGTTTCGGAAGGGGCTTGGTAAGGTAGTGGTGTCGTCTTTTCAGCAGATCGGTCGCTCGCCTTAAAGTACCCTACCCGTGCACCCCACTTCCAAAACTCTTGCTCATGAGCACTTCGACTTCACATCGCACCCAGTGCCCTCATTGCCAGAAGATTCTGAAATTAAAATCAGAGGCGATGTTCGGTCGCCGAACTAATTGTCCGCAGTGCAAAGAGAAGTTCGAAGTAAAACCGATGCGGGTCAAGTCGCCCCCTCAACGGACAAGCGGCGACACGATGCAAATGGGGGCTGATGAGACGGACGTTTGGACCAACGATTTTACTGAGCGTAAATCGGCCCCGTCTCGTCGGTCACGTACTCGGACCAGTAAATCATCGCCGAAGGAAGAAGACTACGGATTTGGCGAAACACTTCCCCAGGCTTCACCAAGACGGCGATCCCGTTCTACAGGTACTTCAAAACAAGCCCGCAAAAATAATGAAGCGGATGATAGAGATCGCCCACGCCGTAAACCCAAGCGAAAACAGAAGCAACCTATGCTGCCAAGTTTTGTGTTCGAATTTCTGGGCTGGTCTATCGGTGGTGGAATCGCCGGTCTTATCGGGGCACTCATCTGGGCGGGCGTTGCTTATGCCACCGGATATGAAATCGCTTATGTTTGTATCGGTATCGGTGGCTTCGTTGGATTTGGGACTCTGATGGGGGCAGCGGTTTGCAATGAATCACAAGGGTTCGGCTCCGGTTTAACCGCCGCGATAATCGCCCTGGGAGCAGTGTTCCTCGGAAGAGCCTTGGCGTTTTATTCGTTGAATTACTATACGATCAGTGAAAGCTTCGAACAGGCGATCCAACAGATGGGATTCAGAAACTTTCTCTACATCGCCTTCTCGATAATCGCAGCCTTCATGGCGGGCACTGGTTTGTGGAATACTGATTAATTGTGGCATGATACATGTACGACGACTCTTACGAATTCGGCTAAAAACGATCCTGAAACCCTTTTCTCCTTTTTCGACATTCAATTTTATGACACAGTTTTATCCGCTCTTCAGTTGGATCGCCGGCAGTTTGTTCGGCATGGTACTGGGAGTCGCCTTTATGGCTTGGTTCAAATACGCCACGGGGGGAGCCGAACTGACTTACGTCTCCTTTGTGGTGGGAGGGCTGGTTGGTTTTTCGACGCTAGTACCCGCCTACCTGATGTTTGGGGATACACGCGGGATTGGTTCCGGAATAACCGCTGCGGTAGCCTCGATTTTTGCACTCTATATCGGCAGAGTGATCGGAGTCGCCATGATCTCTACTCCGGAGGAATTCAGTCTGATCTCTGCCATGTTTGAAATGCCCGGCCCTTGGGATGGAATGAATATCGTCTTCGCGATCATGGTCGCGTTTCCGGTCGCGAGTGGATTGCAATTTGATTAGTCGAAAGCTTCCGGAAAAAACCCTTCAAAAAAACCGTTCTGGTTGCTAACTTTGACAAAGAGTCGCCCCTTGGTTTATAGCGGTCGATAGGAACTTTCTTGTAACAGATTAATGGAATAAGCTCATGGACGGATTTCGCCTCGGTTCGATTAGACTCAGCCAGTGGGTCATTGTTACGGTCGCCTTATTAACTGGCACGGTCTCTTTTGCACAAGAGAATGTCGCGGTTGAATCGTTGATTCAGGCGAATCCGGTTCTGTATGTCTCCGCAGACGGTCTCGAACAACATCGCGAGACCTATGAAAAAACGGCCGCCTACAAAGCCTTTTATGAATCAGGACTGGTCGATTCAATTTTCTCCCTCGTCGATCAATTCGGGGAACGGGGCGCACTTGCGAAAGAAGTTTCTCAACATCTGCTCAATCACGGGGGAACCTTCGCAGTTAATCTTCCCGAACCGGGAGGCTTCCCTATTCCACGGGTGACCATTGTTCTCCCGGAAGCCGCCAAGTATGCCGATCCCCTGAAATCGATGATTGTTCAAATTCTTGAACAGGAAGGTCCTCCGGTTGAACCGGAAGAACTGGAACTGAACGGTCGAACCATTTTCCGAGTTGCGACTCCCGAACCTCCGATTGTTGAAGTCGGCTTGTGGACCGAAGGAAACCATCTCGTGCTGGCTGGAGGGATTGGAGCGATTCAGGCCACAATCAATGTTGCCGAAGGTGACATCAATAATGTCACCACCAGTCGTTGTTGGCAGGAATATATCGCACCGGCAATGGCGGACAGTCCGATTATTTCCCGCTGCTGGTTCGACTTCGAACAGATTCGGAAGAACTTCGGGCAGATGCCGATTCCCTCTCCGGATGGTCAGGGATTTGTAACCGTCGATCAACTTTTAGAGATAGTCGGTCTGCATGAGTTCCGTGCCGCGGTGATGTTCAGTTCGCTTGCCGGGGAAGAAACCGTTCAAAGCATCGTGATCGAAACCCCCTCCCCCGCGAAAGGGGTCATGACGGTCTGGGATCCGGCACCGCTTGATCTGGAGCAGGAATTTGTGCTGCCTCCGAATGTAATGGTCTATGGGGCGAATAGTGTGGATCTTGCCCGAATTTATGATGCTTGTTGGGAGATGGTCGAAGAATTAATCACCCGCATCAATCCTCGGGAACTGGAAGAGATCCAGCAAGTGAAATCTTCATTGCCTGAAATACTCGGTTTCGACCCGAAAGCCGATCTCATTGATTGTTTTGGCCAAGGAACTCATGTTTGCATCGGTGCTGAAGCGGGTCTCTTTTCGATGCCTTCCTTTATGTTTCGGCAGAAAGTGAATGACGAAGAAACGCTGAAACAAACCTTAACCCTGCTCGCAGAACGGGCCGCTCCTTTGATGGAGGAATCGGATGGAACGGTTTCCATTCGTCACTCGGTGATTGAAGAGAATCAGGTCACGTCGATCTCTTTCATGGGAATGCTGACTCCATCGCTGGTCGTTTCAGACGGATGGTTATTGATCGGCTCCTCGACACAGGCGATCCGGGCTCAGTGGATGCGAGAACGGGGAGAATTGTCTGCCTTCCAGCCCGATCCACTGACAGCCAAACGACTGAAAAATCTTCCGGAAGGAACAATCTCCTATGGAATCAGTGATCCTTCCTTTGCGTATCAGCAGTTTTTGGCACTCGCTCCGATGTATATCGGAATGGGTCAGCAGATGTTGATCAAGGAAGGCATCCTCGCACCAGATGCACCGTTGCCAGACTTTCCTCCTGCGGAATTGATCACGAAGCATATCAAACCGAACTTCACGGTGATCTGGCGGGATAATGAAAAGATGTATGCGGAAGTCTTTACGAGTGTGCCTGACATCTCCACGGGGATTGCCTCGGGAGCCGTCCTGGTTGCGTTATTGCTCCCCGCCATTGAAGGCGCCCGCATGGCAGCAGAAAGACCTTCTTATGAGGATGTCGCTCCCCAACTGGAATTTCGGCCTGGAATTTCTCCAACCGAAGAGTCTGAAGACGATCTAGACCAGCCGATCGTACGGCCCCGACCCGGTAAACGGCGACCGCTTCCGTTGCCAGCCCCTGAAAAGTAACTGGGACTTTCAGTTCGCTTTAAGAATAATTCTACGAATAAAACAGGAGTCACCAGGACTTGTTTCTTGTGACTCCTGTTTTTCTTTTCACCGGTCAAAATTGTGTATCCTCCGATTGAGAGGCTGTCTCTGGTCTGTCCTATCGAGTAGGCTGGAAGAATCGATCTCATTCCCCGTTTTCTCCAATAAAAGGTGAATTGAATATGAGGACTCCTTCTCCGTGGCGTTCATTCCTCATCGTCAGCAGTCTCTGTCTATTCTCATTGCCAATGCTGCTCAATCATGTACTGGGTGCAGAAGCGGGGCCACTCAAGGTCGGAGCGTTTGCGATCGACATCACCCCCGAACAATTCCCGATCTCCTCCGCAGGTAGTATGCGGGCTCGCAGTATGACAGGGGCCAATGACCCCTTGCATGCCCGTTGTCTCGTCATTGAGAACGGAAATCAGACGATTGCGTTCGCTGTTTGTGATCACTGTATGATTCCCCGTGAACTCATGGATGAAGCGAAACAGCGAATTGAAAAAACGGTTGGTATTCCTGCCAGCAATATTTTGATTTCCGCCACCCATACGCATACGGGGGTTACGGTCACGCCTGTGTTTGAAGCTGAGGTTGATGAACCCTACTGTCAATTTATGACCGACAAAATTGTCGAAGGAATCAAAACAGCTTGGGAAAATCGTCAGCCAGCCCAAGTCGGTCATGGCTCAGGCCATGATGCCTCACAGGTATTCAATCGCCGCTGGTTTGTGACAGATGAATATGAAAACCCGTTTGGCATCACCACCGATAAAGTTCGTATGAATCCGGGTTCGAACATCAGCCAGTTAATCAATCCTGCGGGCGCGATCGATCCGGAGATTGCGTTTCTGTCTGCCCAAACGCTCGACGGTAAGCCGATCTCCGTGCTCGCCAATTATTCCTTGCATTATGTCGGTGGCGTTCCGGGTGGAATGCTTTCCGCCGATTATTTCGGGGAATATGCGAATCGGCTCGCCAGCATGATCGGGGCAGATGGTGACTTCGTCGGCATCATGTCGAACGGGACGAGTGGCGACATCAATAATATTAACTTCCGACTCGCGACCCGTCCTGCACGTGAACCGTTCGAACAAATCCAGTTTGTTGCTGGTTCCGTCGCCTCTGCCACCAAGACCGCATACGAAAACGTTGACTATTCCTCCGCCCTCCCCATTGCAGTTCGCGAAACAGAAATTGAATTAGGTGTCCGGAAGCCATCAACGGAAGAAGTCGCAGAAGCCCAGGCTTACATCGACAGTCAGGAAGATTCTTACAAAACAACCAAAGGGATTTACGCCAATGAAACCGTGTATCTGGCCGATTACCCTGACACTGTAAAAATCAAACTGCAAGCCATTCGTATCGGCGACCTGGCGATCGTGACCACCCCTTGTGAAACCTTCGTAGAAACTGGCATCGCGATTAAGCACAACAGCCCGTTCAAACAGACCTTCGTGATTGAACTCGCCAATGGTTACAACGGTTATCTTCCGACTCCCCAACAGCATGAATGGGGTGGCTACGAAACCTGGCGAGCGCGTTCCAGTTACCTCGCCAAAGATGCCGAACCCAAAATTCGCGCAACGTTGCTTACTCTGCTGAATGAACTTGCGGAAGAAAAGTAACAAAGCATCGAGTGTCCCAGACAATTCACCATGATTGTCTGGGGCATCCTTTTTTTAACGCATTAAGCTGAAACAAAACCCATGCAAACCCGATCCATCTTCGCCCTGCTTTGCCTCACGTTTATCGCAACCACTCACCTTGTCGCAGCGGAACGTCCGAATGTCATCATGATTTTGACGGACGATCAAGGTTCGATTGACGCGAACTGTTATGGGGCGACTGATCTCGTGACCCCGGCGATTGACCGACTGGCCGCAGAAGGAGTTCGATTCACTCAATTCTACTCGGCAGCGCCGGTTTGCTCTCCCTCGCGAGCAGGGTTTCTGACCGGTCGCGTCCCCCAACGGGCGGGTGTTCCCGGGAATGTCTCTTCCGCCCACGGTCACGCCGGGATGCCTGCCGAGCAGATCACGATTGCGGAAATGTTCCACGATGCCGGTTACCGTACGGCCCATGTGGGGAAATGGCATTTGGGATACAACGCGGAAACGATGCCGAACGGTCAGGGATTCGACAGTTCTTTCGGTCACATGGGGGGGTGTATCGATAACTACTCCCACTTCTTTTACTGGGCCGGCCCCAACAGGCATGACCTCTGGAAAAATGGCGAAGAGATCTTCCGGGATGGCCAATTCTTCCCCGATTTGATGGTCGAAGAAGCAAAACGGTTTATTGAAACTACGAACGAGCAGCCTTTCTTCATGTACTGGGCCATCAACGTGCCGCACTATCCTCTTCAGGGAACCGAGAAATGGCGTAAAGTGTACGCCAACCTGGAATCACCTCGTGACAAGTACGCGGCTTTCGTCT
>JAGQQC010000192.1 GCA_020426395.1 Planctomycetaceae bacterium | reverse complement strand
ACGCGCATCTGTATCACGGCTTCGTGCAACTCGCTTGTCTGTTCACTATACTTAAGAGGTTTTGAAACTGGCTCTAGTTACCAGCACGGTTTTTGCCGCGGAAGGAACACCGACCGATGCCCAACCGCTGCTGCGATATATCGCGGATGATGTCCTGGGGTTAATTTACGCCCGACCGCATTCGTTGATTCAGGACACGGAACAGGAAGTCCTGGGAGACATTCCTTACCTGGGACGGTTCCCGGTCCCCCCGTCAGCAATGGAGCGAGTCGCGATTTGTTTGCGGGAAAAGAAGGGGAGTGGAGTTTATCCGACGATCCTGCTCCAGTTTCGGTTTGAGATACCATCGGAAACGTTGGTCAGTTGGTTGCTACCCGGAGCACAACGGAGCGAGCACTTCTCGGGCTATCCTTATTATCAATTGGCCGGCCAGAGTAATGAAGATTTATTCGGATTCACTCGGATGATCTTTCCCGCACCCGGGCTGGTGATTCTGAGTGGTGAAGATTTGGATCTTTATCTTGATGCGGTGAACGACCCGACCAAAGGGGCACTGTATGAGCAGATGACGGTGCTTGACTCGGCGGTGAATTTCGCGGCACTGGCGGATGTGGGACAAATCAGGTTGTTTGCCGACACCGCTCCCCCGTTTCTCACATTGAAAAGTGTCAACGCGGTGATGAGCATGCCGGCGGAATTGTCGGTGGCTTCATTGGAGGCCGTTTTCGGGAAGCGCTCGAATGAGATGCAAATCCGTCTGGTTCCCCATGAAGGAGTTTCTTCTCTCCAACCGATTACGAACTGGGCTGAGCAACCCGGAGGGGTGGTGGCGAATGTATTGCACTCGCTGACATTTTATCGAAATAACCATACTCCCGCAGATCTGTTTGTCGAGCTGGATCAGCAACTCGACAGTATCGCCCGCTTTTTTGAGTCTTTCTCCATCAGCAAGACGAATGAAGAAGTGGTCCTCGTCACGGAGCAAGCTCCTTCGGTGAGCCGGGCGCTGTCCAGCACCAGCCAAGTGCTCGGAGCGGCGGTTCAGATTGCCCGCGAAGCGGCGCGCTCCAGACAGCTCATGAACAATTACAAACAACTTCTGCTTGCGCTGGCGAACTATGCGGATCAAGAGAACCGCTTCGCGAAAGATATCACTGATGACCAGGGAACGCCCCTGTTAAGTTGGCGGGTTCGAATTCTGCCGCAATTGGGATATGAGGAACTTTACAATCAGTTCCGTTTCGATGAACCCTGGAACAGCGAACATAACCGCCAGCTTTTAACGCTGATGCCGGAATTCTATCGAGATCTTTGGGATAGCGAAAAAGTCTTCGAGACCCGGGTCTTGGGGGTAACCGGGAAAGGAACGGTTCTGAGCTCGGCGCGAAATTATTCTGATGTCATCGACGGAGCTTCTGTTACCGCTGCTCTCGTCGAATCAAAAACAAGTGTGCCCTGGACTCGCCCCGTCGATCTTCCACTGCAGAAAGATATCGAGAAGCAACTTGAGCAACATGGTGGCCAGACATTGTTCGGTTACCTGGATGGGCATGTGGCTTACGCCAATATTACAGATGAAGTGAGATACGAAGATTTATTGACAATCAATGATGGCGCCATCGTCGATGTGAACTTGCTCAATCCGGCCGAGGGACGCACGGACGAAAGCATCTATCAGCAATACATTATCGATGCTTCCGAAGTCGACGCTATTCTGGAGCAATTGCAAAGTGGTGATCGTGAGCAAGTGAAGGAGGCTTTTTGGAAATTGGTACTCAACGAGCAGTTGTTTACCCAAGGAGGCTCAGCACCTGACACGAAAAGCACGGAGATGAAATCGATTCTGCTGGCCTGGCATAATCATCATGATCTGTATGGAATTTTCCCTCCCGATGTCGCCACCCCGGATAAAAAAGCAGGCTTAAGTTGGCGAGTGCGAATTCTTCCTTTGTTAGGAGAAGAGGAACTGTTCAACGAATTTCATTTCGAGGAACCGTGGGACAGCGAACACAATAAACAATTATTGGAAAAAATTCCGGACGTCTATGCCAATCCGGAAGGACAACTTCCGGCGGGAACGACCCGTTTCGTCAGCGTGCGGGGGAAAGGGACCATTTTCACTGACCGGGTCGAACTGAAAGAGGTGACCGACGGGGCCAGTCTGACTGGTGTGCTCGTGGAAGCTCAAAAAGCCGTTCCCTGGACCAAGCCGGAAGATCTTGAACTACAAGAAAAATTCGATTCGCTGTTGTATAAAAACTCTGCGGGATTACATCGAATCGGTTTCGCGGATGGCTCCACACATGACTACGAATCGCAACCGGATGAAGTTTATCGCAGTCTGTTTCTATACAGCGATGGTGCTCCCAAAGTACTCAATGATGTTGACGATGTTCCGCAGGAACCTTCCGCGGGGGGAAATCCGGAAGACATTCAGGAAATCGCGGTTGAACTGTTGTTTGATGAAGATCCCTATCTGCAAAGTGCCGGTGCCCGGTTGTTCTGGTTGTTAACGCCGAAACCTCAATACGCAGAAACAGAATTTCTCCAAAACTTGATGCGCCATGACGTCGTTGCCGTTCGGAATTTCAGCCAGGATCGCATGCCGTTTTTAGTCGGGCTGTTGTTTGGTAGCGAAGGCAAATTCAATCAGGCTTATCCCCTGTTATTGCCATTGGCGCAGGATCCGAGTGCGGTGATTCCGTTTTTAGATAATCCGGATCTCGAAATACGAACCCGGGCGATCAAGATCATCGGGCAGATCGGTTCAGGTGATTTTCTGGACGTGCTTTCTCCCTTGGCGAACGATCCCGAAGTAGGAGCCACCGCACAAGCTGCGATCAACGCGATACAGGAGCGAGTTGCCAGTCTCAAGCCGGAATTAACCCCAGAGGATGAAGAGGCCCTCATAGGGCAGCGCGACCAATTATGGGATACCGGGCAGCAACTCATTCAGGAGGAAAAATATGCTGAAGGTATTGCCAATGTGGAGCAGATGCTGGAGATCGAACAGAAAGTTTTTGGAGAGGCGGGTGATGTTCCTCTGAAAACGAACGAATGGATCATCAACAATGCCCGTGCGTCTGGTTTGTACGACGTGGTCATCAATCAGCAGAAAAAGCGAGTGACCATGTTGGAGATGGCTCTCGATCCGAATGATGTGCAGATCAAAGTTGATGAAGGGCTTGTTACGACTTACGAACAGGAAGCGAAAATGACTCCTGAACAACTACAGGAGTACAATGACATCTTTAACAAAGATGCCCAGTTGAAAGAACTCATCAATGAAGAGAAGCTTCCCGAGGCGATTGAGTTTCTGGAATCGATCATTGAGGCCCGTCGCAAGTTAGTCGGTCCAGATAGCCTGATGATCGTCGCCAACTTGCGTCAATTACGTCAGTTGTACTTTCAGACGGAACAGTATCCAAAGGCGTTTGAAGTCGCACAGGAATTAGTACGGGTGGCGACGCTTTTATTTGGTGAGGATGCTCCCGTTGTGCAGTCGGATCGTTCCGAGATGATCTACTTGCAGCAATTCGCCGGGAACCCGAACGGGATCGTTGAGCAGTTAATAGAGCTGCAAAAAATTCCGGACGAAAAGCTGAAAGTCGACACTGCCGCACAAGATTCCCGTTATATCGGCTTGCAGTTATCTAATAGCGGACGAGTTGAAGAGAGTCTGTATTATCTAAAACGGGCGCACCGCTTGAACGATCAGATTCAGAATCAGGATCGTGTCGGGGAAGTGGGGAAAGTGATTGGAATGCAATTACAGCAAACGAACCCCGAAGAAAGTGCTTTCTGGCTGGCTGAAAGTGTGTGGCGATATCGTCAGTCGAATCCATTCCAGGGATATTATGCCAACTATCCTGTACTGGCCGAGATGATGCGCGCCGCGGGGAAACCTCATCTGGAGATGGTTTTACGACAGGCGCTGACCGATGCTCTCCGGCAGGGAACCCAGACGAAGCAGGTCAGCATGTTGAATTTCGTCAAAACGTTGCCTCCTTTGGCGGAGACTTATATCCGATTGGGCGATTATCAGACAGCGGAACAGGTTCTGCGGGAATGTGGTCAACTGACAGGAGATTACCGCGACGATCCATTCGTGATTGAAATGCTGACCCAACAAGCTATTGTGAATGACTACTTTGGAGCAGAAGAGGTTGCCCGGCAGTTGTATGAAAATGCACTGGAACAGAGTAAAAAATCGACGGAACCGTTTTTGGCTTACTTACCCTATTCACTTCAAAATCTGGGAGAGTTTCATCTCCGTCACAATCGTCTGCAAGAAGCACTCGTCTATGTGCAAGCGGCGAGTGAAATTCTAGCTCAAAAGCAGAATGCAGACTATGTCGAATCGCTGGGCCTCGTTGGCAAAATTCAACATCTTTCCGGTAATCAGGAAGAAGCATTCGCCACCGCCGAATTGGGAACGCAGCAGTTGGTGACCTTGAATATTCCTGTTCGTGAAAAACGGGAGCGACATCAACAGTATGCTGACCTGTGGTTGAAGTTTGGTAAATATGATAAAGCTCTGGAGCAGGCACAGACCGCACTTCAGCTTGCTCTGGATCTTGAGGGAGAAAGTTCCCTGCATTATTCACAAGCGATGGAAACAGTCGCACGAATTCAGTTCGCCAAAGGGGATCAGCAGGCTGCGGTTTCAACTTCTCTCGAAGCCTTGCAAAAGGGACGTGAAACCGTCGATCAAACAGCTTATCTGCTTTCACCTAGGCAACAATTATTGTATGCCGACACAATGCGTGGCAGCCTGGATTTATTTCTTACGATTGCTGCATCGGATCCCAATGCTGCTGAAATAAGTTTCGAGCAAATTTTGCAGTGGAAAGGAGCCGGGCTGATTCATCAACATGCGATTCACCAGCAAGCCGCACAAGCGAATCTCGCTCCCTTCTTTGAACAGATCGAAATGATAACCGGCGAACTGGCCTCGCTAGATGTCACAACAAGTGCTTCCACGGAGTTGCAACATCTGGAGCGTTTGAATCAGGTGGAAGATTTACTGGAAAACCAGTTGAGCGCAGCCCGGTTCGCTTATGTCAATATGCGAGAGCCAATCACGCTGGATCAGTTTGTTGAGTTGCTTCCCAAGGATGGTGTGTTCGTCGATTATTATATCTATCAAGATCAGACGCTGACCGACACTCAGGAGCAAGGGGCTGCTATCCTTGCCTCGGTCATTAAACCGGGTGGTGAGATTCAGCTTCTGCCTCTAGGTCGGGTTGAACGAGTTCGACAATCGTTGATCGTCTGGCAAAAAACGTTGGGAGCCTCTTCGGATAGTCGTAGGGCAGGGGATATCTTACGGACGATTCTGTGGGATCCCCTGTTACCCCATTTGGGGAAATCAAATCTGATTCTGATTTCACCTGAGAACATTCTGGGGCGAGTTCCTTTCCAGGCACTTCCCACTCCCAAAGGGGATCGTTACCTGATTGAACTTTACAAGATTGGTCTGGTTTCTGTGCCGCAACTGTTACCTGAGTTGCTGAATGCAAAAGCCGAACCGGCAGCAGGTGAAATTCTACTGATGGGGAACATCAGTTATGATCTCGAACCGAACACTGATTTTACCGAAAACCTGTTGAATCGATCCTTGCTCGAAGGTTCCCATTTCGCAGCGATTCCTGGTACAGGCGAAGAAATCGCGTCCATCCTGCAGATATTCGGGAGCACGCATCCCGATGCGACGGGTCAGGAATTACGACAACTTACACATGCGTCCGCAACTGAGCAGGCATTCCGGCAAGCGGTCGGTCAATTCAGGAATTTGCACATCGCGACACATGGTTACTTTCTGGAGCAGGATCGTGATGCAGAAGGGGATTCTATTCGAAATTCCAACCCGGAGTTGATGTCCGGGCTCGCACTTGCTGGGGCGAATAATCGTGATCATGATGCCATTGAAGATGGATTGTTAACCGCTGCGGAGATTGTCGCGCTTGATTTGGAGCATGTTGACCTGACGGTTCTTTCCTCTTGTGAAACCGGCCTGGAAGCTGAGACTGAAGGGGAAGGATTAATTGGCATTCAGCGATCTTTCCAGGTGGCTGGTTCCGGCGCCACCATTGCCAGCCTGTGGCAAGCGCCCGATCAGACGACGCGGGTACTGATGGAACGGTTCTATCTCAATTACTGGGAGAAAAAAATGAGCCGTCTTGATGCGCTTCGCGAGGCACAGATTTTTCTGCTGAATACGCCCGAAGCGATCACGAATCCAGAACTGATTCGGGGAGATCGTGGGGGACAATCCAAGACCCCTTCCTTTTCCCTTCCCAAACGGTTTGAGCCCGAATTCTGGGCTGGATTTATGTTTTCGGGAGACTGGCGTTGAGTTCCCTAGCTAGGAAAGTAATTCAGGCCTAAGTTTTGAAGACAAAACACGCTTAATAAAACCATTAATTGTACGCGAATTTCTCTGCAATTGAGAAACCCCCTGTTGACTTTGCAACACTCGACTGGTGTAATCATTTCAATCTGACTATCTGTACTAATCCACCCTGTTTCTCGGGCCGCGCGTTCAATCCAGAGACTGCCTTCACTCCCCCCTTATTGCTTACAAGAAAACGAATTCCCTCATGCTTTTTACATCCTGGCTTACGGCCCTGTTGCGCGCCAAGAAACGTCAAGTTCGACAATCTCAATCTTTGCAATCTTCTGTTTCGGAGCGTTCCGGTTGGTATCAAGTCGACCAGCTTGAAGACCGCACGTTATTGTCAGCAGTTGATCTGGCCATTCATTACGACGGCAGCGGTTACACTGAAGTCACTGCTGTCGAATCTGATGCCAGCGGCAATATGTATGTCCTGGGAGAATTTCGAGGAACGGTTGACTTCGATCCGGGGGCAGGAGTCAGCAGCCTGACCAGCACAACTCCCAACGGCGGAGATACGTTTCTGACGAAGCTGGACGTGGACGGGAATTTTCAATGGGTCAGAAGGTTCAGCGCTTCCATTGAAATCAGTGGAAACGATCTTGCGCTGGATAGCAGCGGCAACATCTTCGTCACGGGCGGGTACGACCGATTCGGATACTTTGAAACAGGCTCCGGAACCTTCCAACTCACCGGTAAGGGAAATGGCGATACTTTCATTCTGAAAATGGATAACAGCGGAACTCTTCAGTGGGCTCAAGGATTAGGAAACTCTAAAGAAGGCAAAGGGACCAGTATCACTGTTGGTGAGAACGGGAATATTTACTCAATCGGAACCTTCTCCGGTTCCGTCGATTTTGCCGACGGCCCGGCAACTCAGACGCTCACTTCCAGTGTGCTGTTTGCCACTTACATCATTGCTCAGGACACAAGCGGAAACCTGCTCTGGAGCAATATGATGGAGAGTGCGTATTCCATGGTGCCTGAGTCCATTGGTGTGGATAGTGGCAATGAAGTTTACCTGACCGGTTCATTTCAGACGAATCTGAACGTCGATCCGATGGATAGCGATGAAACATTGATAGGCAGTGGGAACCGGGAGTTTTTCCTCGTTAACATCGACAATAGTGGTGATTTCGACTGGGCGTTCAAGTTGGGAAATAACGGGATTGACTGGGGAACATCGCTTCAAATTTCAGCTGATGATGAAATTTACGTGGGAGGTTATTTCTCAAGCACCGTCGATTTTGATCCGGGAGTCGGCGATGGCTCAATGACCAGCGGCGGGTTCCTTGACGCCTTTGTAGCGAAATACACCACTGCGGGAAACTATGTCTGGGCCAAGCAGATGCCCAGTAGTAATGGTAGCTCCTACATATACTTGCTCGATCTGGCGCTGGATGCTTCTGAAAATATTTACTCGACGGGTTATTTCCGGGGAACAGCGGATCTTGATCCTGGTGGATTTCAGTTCAACGTCACCTCGACGGGGGACTGGGATCCCTTCTTCTCGATGCTCGATACGAATGGAAATTTCCTGGACGCCGCCCACTTCGAAACGTCAACGCGCGGTGAAGGCAAGGCCATTGCCGTGGGGGGAGTTGGCAATGTCCTGTTAGGAGGTTTGTTTGAAGGAACGATCGATGTTGACCCGGGGGCTTCCCAGGATTTGCGTAACAGCAACGGGAATGTCGACGGGCTCGTGCTCAAAATTCCTTCCGTCCAGGGAGTCAAGGCGGATGCCGGTGGACCGTATCGGATTCATCTGGGTGAAAACACCGTTCTGGATGCTTCC
Source organism: Planctomycetaceae bacterium (assembly GCA_020426395.1). Taxonomy (GTDB): domain Bacteria; phylum Planctomycetota; class Planctomycetia; order Planctomycetales; family Planctomycetaceae; genus Polystyrenella. The sequence continues at coordinate 161 of JAGQQC010000192.1, read as the reverse complement.
CTCACGACTCATCCCGATGAAGATCCCGCGACGCTGACCTACGAGTGGGACCTCGATGGCGATGGTATCTTTGGTGAGACGGGTGCCAATGCACTGAATGGGGACGAGACAGGCATCAACCCCGTTTTCTCAACGGCCAATATCACGACGGCGACAATTAA
>JAGQQC010000191.1 GCA_020426395.1 Planctomycetaceae bacterium | reverse complement strand
GCCAGCTTCCAACCGTAATTCTCGGAAGCGAATACATAGTCGGGAGTGAACGGAAGCAATCGGAGTAAACTATTCCTCCATATTGTCCAGAAGTCCGGATATTCCGACGGATCCTGTGGGTTCTCGTCTGTCAAATGGAGAACATTCACTGTGGGAAACATTTCTTTTACCCAACTATATCGCAATTCTCCCGGAATGGGTTGATTTCGTTCGGTTTCTACCACAATCGCAAGCTCATCCACATATTCTCTCGCGAATTCGAACAGATACTGATGGCCAAGGTGCGGAGGCATGAACTTGCCTAACACCATGCCGCGAGTCGGTGTCGTCATGTTAACGCCCTCTCGGTCAATTCTGCGCAAATCGGTTGCAGCATCTTGATGATCTCGTTCCTGCTCACAGAGGGAGGCTGAGATCCCACTCCGTTCAAATAGCGTTGAGTATGTTGCATATCAAAAATGGTGTTCGTCGCCTGGAAGAGATTAAAGGGGTGATTGATGTTTCGAGTCTCTGGGATGAGGGAACGACTTAATGTCAGTCCGGTTGGTGACTGTAGAAACTCTTCACTTTGTGAATTCAAAACAACTTTGTATTCATCAAGAGAGATTTTGCGGACGTTCGGGAGCATCTTCTCAATGATATTGAATAGCGTGTTGGCCTGTAATCCAATCGGATGGGCAAGGTGAAATGTATTATCAGCCGTCTGTGTTAATACCAGTCTCGAGAGAATGTCGGCCGCATAATCGACAGGAGTGACATCCATCCGGATCGATTCGTCAAGCTCAGGATAGCAACCTAGCTCGACAGTTCCACGAACCAGCCACTCCAGCAGATCTTTCGATGGAGACTGTTGCGTATTTCTGTCCGTTGTAAGTAAACCAATTCGGAAATAACGGGTTGAAGCGATTAACTCTGGAATAGAACGCAACAGGATCTCCGCTGCCCACTTTGACTGTGCATACCCTCCATGAATAAAACGTGACTCCTTCAAAGTGTCTGATTCCAGGTGCATACCATGGGGTTTATCCGAAGCGACGAAGACCGAGAGTGTCGACATAAAATCGAATCTCTTTGCCTTTCCCGTCAGCACAAACAAGGCCAACTCCAGCGTCGCTGATACATTAGCGGGGCGTAAACGCTCGTAGGAACTGAGCAGATTTACCTCTGCCGCACAATGAATGACGTGATCAACCTCCTTGGTCAGCTTGTGATACTCCGATGCCTTCATCCCCAACTGTCCCACGTTGAGATCACCAGCGATCACTCGAAGACGCGACCGTGCGGAGTCGTTAAGTGGCTTTTTGATTTCAATCTGCCTGGCTTCCAGTCGGCTCTGTGCAATTTCATCACTGAATCCACGCACCAGACATACGATCTCTCCATTGAATTCCGCCAGAAGATTTGCCAGCAGGCGACTGCCTAGAAATCCCGTCGCACCTGTTAACAGCAGGCATTTTGAACCGTTCGAAGCTGAGGACAGTGTGAATTCCGGTATTTTCACTTGAGCAAGCAGATCGGATACGTCAGCTCGAAGTTCACAGGCCGAACGGACGTCATCCTCACCGATTAGTCCGGCATCGATTGCAGCGCAGATACCATCGACCGACTCGTAACGAGCTATCAATTGAGGGCTGACCTGAATTCCGTGCTTCCGAACATGCTCAGTGATTTCAAACAAACCAAGAGAATCACCTCCGAGGTCAAAAAACGAGTCTGAAGTATCAAAATTATTCAGGTTTAACACACTTCTGAACGCGTCAGCTAATATTACTTCTTTGGATAGTGAGTCTGCAGTAGTCGAAGGTGTCATTGATTCTGTAACACTCAATGAAAACCTCCTAATGAGCTGTTCCTGATCGACTTTACCGTGCAGATTCCTTGGTAATGTCTCACAGAGATGGAATTTCGTAGGGACCATGTACTCGGGAAGTTGCGAACGTATGAATGCCCTGATTTTTTTCCACCAATTATCATCTACACTCACATTGCGGATCACGATGCAAGCTGACAAATATCGCTTATCCGAGTCTGAAACCCTCGACTCAAATACAGTAGCCTCAGACACCATCGGATGTTGATGTAATATTGCTTCGATTTCTTCGGGCTCAATGCGGTGGCCGTGTATTTTCAGTTGTCGATCTAATCGTCCCAGAAATTCGTAACTTCCGTTTTCATTTAACCGAACACGATCACCGGTGCGATAATAAGGTGTTCCATCAATCTGGATGAACCTTTGTAGGTTCAGATCAGGGCGATGGAGATACCCTCTTGCAACGCAGGATCCCCCAATCAGCAGTTCATCGTCGTTCGCCTCGTCAATCAGGTAAGTAACGTGGTCTAACGGCTTCCCGATAATCGCTGATTCACCTCGTTCGCCACGACAGAGATTCATACTTGAACAGACAGTTGTCTCGGTAGGCCCATAGGAGTTGATTAATCTTATACGGTGGGCAAATCTCTGGATGACAGAATCGGGACACTTCTCGCCACCAATCAGAATCGTCTTGAGACATTCAGGAAAAACAGGATCCCCTGCGTCTTCTCCACTGCTTAGACGGGCAAGCAATACCGGGGGAAGATCAACATAAGTAATCTGATGCCGGGTGATAGTATCAAGAAGCATTTCCGGGTCGGCTATCAATCGGCCCTCTTCGAATAATGTGGGATCGATAACCAGGCATGCACCAGCAAGCAGAGCTGTGCCAATGTCCGAAATACTGGCATCGAATGAGATCGAGAGTAGAAACAGACTGCGCGACGACGACTGAAGTTGAATAAGTTTAATCTGTTCATCCAGCATGGGGACTAATCCCGCATGAGTGACTTCGACTCCCTTCGGCTTTCCTGTTGATCCGGAAGTATAAATCAGATAAGCAAGATCAGCTGGTTTATAATGCTCAATGTCCATATCCTGATTGGCAGCGTGGTTAGAATCCAGTCCCTGAAAATCATCAACTTCCGGAACTGGGTCGACAAATGAAACAACTGTTGTGGTCACAGCGTTATCGAGAGGAGCATACCCCAGTATCACAGTCGGCTGAGCATCTTCGATCAGAACCTGTTTTCGATATTCGGGAAGTTGAGGATCGAGCGGTGTCCATGCGGCACGCAGACGCCAGACGGCAATGATTCCCGCGATGTACTCAGCCGACTTTTCGACATGGATCGCCACAACCGACTCAGGACCTACCTGATTAGCTTTCAACCTCTGCGCGATCCGTTCGGACCACATCCATAGTTCAGAATACGTGACAGTCTTACCTCCCACCACACTAACGGCAGGACGATCTCCATGGCTCGCCACGACTTGTGACAGACGGGGAATGAAGGCTCTCGAAAAGTCAGGGCACATTCTTCACTCCGCTGCCACGTGCTCCCGGGCGAACAAACTGCACGAGCGAACTGCCGGTTGAGCGATTGTCAACGTTTAATGGCTCACGCTCGGCCGCATGGTCATGAAGATGGACCGTTCGGAAGTCGAGACTGAAGCGTGTCTTGCCGGTTTCGTTTTTTCTTGTTTGATGAAGATGCTGACCACTGAATAACAGAACTTCTCCTTTCCGTGCGATAACATCTATCGTTTCACCCGAAACCTCCTGTCGTAGTTGCGGGTAGCCTGCAGTGCGGCCGGTTTGCTTATTCTGCCAGCCAATCCGCTTCTCCTGACCTTCCGCAACCCAGGCGTCGAAATCGAAGATCTCAGAATCGTTCTTAACACTCTGATCGAAATACCACGGGAAGAACTGGAAGGTTTCCTCGGGAAATACGTCATGCAAGGGAATCCACCAGGTGATCATCGCTTGAGGATTGGAATACCACGTATCACGATGTCCGTAATAGATTGGTGCTGCTCCAGGATTCTGATGTCCCTTATGACTGATAACCCGTAACCGAGTGGGATCGTATGCTTGTTCTTCGACCGGAAAATCGTGAGATTCGATCACTACTTCTGTCAGATGTTGAAATTCTTCCGAGGTATAGATTCGCTTACGCAATCTGCCTATTCGCTGAAAGAAATCGTCGCTCTCGTATTGTTCATGAGATTTCTGGAAATCATCACCCAGGCTCTCACGGATGAGCACCAGAACAGCGTCCGTCAGTGTCAACGATGCCTCGTTGGCTGGCAGCAGGTAAATCTCACCCTGGTACAGCCGGTTCCGAACTTCATCCTGATTCTCTGGTAGGTATGTGGCAACATTGTTCATGATGGTTTGCTCGCAGTGACAATTAAACGAGAGTCGTCAATACAAAGTGGCTGTTTGGCAAGGTCAGCATACAGCTCTATCTCTATGAATCCTGCAATCTCCAGCATCTCTTTGATCTGCCACGGATAATACATTCTCAGGGCACTGTTACGGACGACTTCAGGTTGCCCCTCGGTTATCCATGTCCATTTTTGCTGGAGAAGTCCGCGAGAAAGATTGATCTCACTTTCCCTGACACAAGTAACCGATTTCCCTTTACTGATTCCACGACGAACCATGCAACGCTGGAAGTTGCGCAGGACTCCGGTGAAATTCAACATCTCCAAAGCAAAACGTCCACCAGGTATTAATGCTTCAAAAGCACAATTTAACATACGCTGATTCATGCTGTCGTCGGAAGCGTAACCAAAACTGCTGTACCAGTTGAAGACGCCATTACACGCCTCTGGTGGGATGTATTGAAATGCATCAGCAACTTCATACCGGGAACTTAGCTTGTTACTGGCAGCATCTTCTCTGGCACGTTCAATGTACAATTCACATAAATCTGCTCCGTATGCATTCCTTCCGAGCCGTGAAAGTTCCAGGCTCAGTGTGCCTGTACCGCAGCATTGATCGTATACGTTCGCCTCTGCAGGTAAATTCAATTCACGGATCAGAAAGTCGACTGTAGTATCTATTTCTTCCTGTGAGTCACGCTGCAGAAAAATATCTGCCATTTCAATGACATGAAATGTTTCCCACCAGTTCTCTGCGGTTTCTGCCTCAGTCATGTGTCAAAATCCTGCCTCTGGAGGAGATCATTTCCTGGAGCCCTATCAATGTACTCATAATCATGAAGACCGGATCCCATTTCTGTCTTTCCACGGAAGAGAGATAGGGTAGTTTATCAAGTAAGTCCTTAACCCTGATCTGGTCGAAAAAGGGCTGTTGTCGAAACATCTCGCTATTGATTTGATCCCAGAGAAATTCACGAGTCTGAGGTGAGTCGTCAAGCAACAGAGGTGGAGCATCAAAGGGGTGCTTGGGACGCTGGTAGACGGTGCTTGTAACATAAGGCTTAACTGCTTCACGCAGTATCTTCTTGTCGATTTCTCCCTGCATCAACATTGTTAATGGCAATGTGCGAATGTATTCGAATAGCAGATGATCGAGAAATGGGAGACGGCCTTCCAGTGAAAAAGGCATTTCGGTTCCGTCTGCCAATGTTTTCAGGATGTAACCAGACAGAGCCCTGCGGGACCATAACCACGCAGCTTTATGAACGGGTGATCTGCTCTGCAATTGTGAACTCGTATGAGAGTCGAGAAACGTTTCCGTGACAGCATCACGGCCATGAAATGTCGACAGCCAATCCTGGTTGAGTAATGATCGGGCCCGTTCTCCCAATGCCCTTTTGGCGAGAAGAAAAGTGGGTAACCATGAGGAACCTTTTCGGAACGGCTTTTGATTGAGGTCATCTTCAGTCGGAAACATCATGCCAAGCGAAGTCTTGTTCTGAGCGAGAAATTGATCGGAATTCAAAGCGATCGATTCACTCTTACACCAGTCCATTCGAAAGTGCGAGTATCCGAGGAAGACTTCGTCCGCCCCTTCTCCGGATAGAATCCCCTTAAATCCATCACGCTGTATTCTCTGATTCAGTAAGTATTTCGCTGCGAAGTGACCATTAATAGCGAGTCCTTCACTTGCTCGGGCTGCAACATGCAGATGGTTACGGAGATTTTCCGGGGAGAATTCCAGTAGCTGAAGGTCCGCGCCACAGAACTCTGCTGTTTCCAGTGCCACATGACGTTCATCGTAATCCTGATTTATGAAGCAGATCGAATAAGCAGGAAGTGATCTTGATGAAATACTCGTAGCAATCCCCAGGATAGCACTGGAGTCGAGGCCACCACTCAAGTGAAACGCGAGGGGAACATCAGCACGCATTCGCTCTGAAACCGAGTCCCGAAGTAAGTTTTCAATTCTGGCAATGACGGTTTGCTCGTCGAGTTGCTCGCTGCCTGTACCGGCCTGACTTTCAGCAGGATAATCAAGCTCCCAGTAGCACTGCAGATGCAACCCATGTTGATCAACCACAGCCAGATGACCGGGAGGAATAATCTGAATGCCTTTGAATAATGTTCCTGCTGAAGGGAGATACTGCATCTGAAGCGAGTGCCAGACAGCTTCTTCATCCCAGTCAGCGTTCGGCATATCAGGCAGCAACGCCTTCGCTTCGGAAGCAAACCGCCAGGCATCGCCCTGTCGCGTATAAACCAGTGGTTTAATTCCAAACCGATCCCGCACTGCAATCAGTCGCTGCCATCTCTCATCCCAGAGTAGAAATGCAAATTCTCCGCGGAGATATTTGACGAACTCCAGACCGGACTCTTCATACAGGTGAATGACAATCTCGCTATCGCTCGCGGTAGAGAATGTATGACCTCTCGATTCCAGATCGCTGCGAATCTGGCGATGTCCATAAAACTCTCCATTGACCGTTGCAGCGATACATCCCTCTTCATTGAGGATCGGTTGAGAACCATCCCGCAGCCCGACCATACTTAACCGGCTGTGACCTAAAAAGACGCTCCGGGTATCGTTAAGCCATACATCAGACTCATCCGGTCCGCGGTGGTGCAATCGCTTGATTAACGGGAAGAGCTTCCGCATATCCAGCGGTTCACTCTGTGAGTAAACTCCAACCACACCACACACCAGTCAGAGACTCCCCGGAATGAGAAACGTCTTGAGCTGTTCATCCAACTGCCCATGTTCGATGGCTGATTGAAACTCATCAAACGACAGTCGGTCGCCGATCAAATCACTCACCTCCAATTCCATTGAGGTCAGGAGGTCGACGGCGGACTGGAAGGGGCCATAATTGACGACGTGTATTACAGGCTGGAACGGAATGATTTGTCTGAGTGTTATCTCGAACGATTGATATTGCCGGCTTTTCAATACGATACGGCCACCCGGGCGAATCAATCGAACCATCTGATTAAAAATCTCTGTAGACATGTCTGTTTCTACAACGAAGTCAAATCCGGGTGCTTCTAATTGTTCCGCTTGCCGGTTATCAAGCAGGCATACCTGACTGAAGCCACACGCTTTCAGCACTCGCCAGGTCAGCCTCGCGATTCGACTAGTACCCATCACTGCTCCCCGGGCATCGAGTTCTATCTTCGCATTCATTACACCCAGAGCAGCCGCTATCGGTTCCGCAAATGCAGCTTCTTCAAAAGATAATGAGTCCGGGATCGGATAAAGCTGCTCAGCGGAGACGATGACCTGCTCGCAGAAAGCACCATTGAGATCAACCCCCATCTGTCGAAATTCTGGGCAGAGATGGGCTTCGTCGGCCTCACAAACAGGGCACAGCCCACAGGGAATTATCGGATTCACGACAACTCGCATACCCTCTGCGATATCTGATACTTTCGGGCCGACCTCTGTAACAACTCCTGAAAATTCATGTCCCGGTATGAACCTCCTGTGCCACGTGCGAATTCTTCCCTCAATGGCATATAAGTCAGTTCGGCACAGTCCACAGGCACGCACATTGACAAGTACCTGTCCCGGTCTAAGCGAAGGGAGTGCCACCGATGCCAGCCTGAGGTAACCGGAGTTTTTACAGATCAGGGCTAAAGAATGTGTCACGATCCTGGACAACGGTGATGACCCTCTTAATGCACAGAAAGCGAACGTGGATAATTCCCGCATCAGGTTACTGGAATTATGATAGGAGACCGCCATGTGCGAAAAAAGGTTCGGTTGATTTATTTTCACCCCCTTGACTGAAATTTCACGGGGCGACCTCGCAACAACAGTGTTGTCGTATGGGAAGTGACTTACCGGGAGAAAGTCCACGAAGATGAACTCTTTAGATGAATCTTATCTCCGAATCTCAAATGTTCTTTGTAGGAACGCTTAAGCTTAATCCAGATATCAGTCAATACTTGCCTAATCGTTCTACACGGTCGCTGATAACAGGTAATGAAGTACCCGCAGGATCAATACGTTGGTATTGATTTCACCGAAAGCAGTTACAGCTGAAGTCTCAACGAAGTTTAGCAAATAATGAGTGACACAAAGTGCTCGTCGCCTGCTTGGTAGTGATGACATCGTGGTAGCGGGAGGCAAATGTCATCTTGAATCGCGATTCTGG
>JAGQQC010000190.1:2118-8399 GCA_020426395.1 Planctomycetaceae bacterium | reverse complement strand
GCATCACTTCGATGTGCAGAACTTTGTCCGCGGGACCTGTGCGATGAATGACGGCCGCTTTCATATGGGGGAACTCCCTGGTGATAAATACTGACGATAAATTCGTGGGGACAATAGCTATCCTAATCATTCGGAATTCGAACTCACAAGTGAGACGAGTCGATTGTTCACTCTCGAGGGCTTATGTTATAAGCGAAGTTTCCTGCTACTGCCTCAGCCTCCTAAAAGGATCGAACATGAGCCGTTCCATGGTTATCCTGCTCAGCGTCTTTGGATTGTTTTTCGGCATTGCATGTTTGGCTATGCCACATATTTCGCCCGAGGGGGCCTTTCAACCGAAGGCGGCCTACACACTTTTTGGGCTAGGAATAATTAGCTTGCTGGGAAGCGCCGCCGGACTGATTCCCTATGGTCGTGACGTTACAGCCAGATTATTTGGAGGGAGTGTGTTTATCTTGCTCCTGGTTGCGGAGATTATGTTGTTTCTCAACCCCGATCCGGATGCGGGTAATCTTCGTTTTCGCGCCGCCGGTTTTTTGATACTGATTCAAGCGGGTTGCCTCTATATGGCGATCACTGGAAAATTCGGCATCGACTTCACTGGCAAAGGAAATCTCAAACCTCCTCGCCGCCCACGTCGACATCCTGAAGATGTCAACCGGCGCCGCAGATCGAGACCACGTCGGCCTTCTTCCGAGAACTCAACGAGATCAGTCACTCGCGGGAATTCTCCCACCCGCAGACGCCGTCCCACACAAGAGGATGAATTTTAAGCCTGATTCAACCTCGCGCAAGTTTACTGCGAATCGGCGGCAACCTCTTCCAACCGTATCTGCAATTCTCCCTGATTATTGAAGAGTTGATCTGGCCGATCATTAATACGGAGATAAAGCGTACCGTTATACGGCGCCCGGAAAGTGAGTTGTTTCCCAAAGCGGGCGAACTGGGCAAAGCAAAAGTTCTGCTCCGGGTTTTCAACTTCCGTGGGACGAATGACACCTAGTAATTGTCCCAACGGAACTCCCCGATAGTAATCAAAACTGATTCCGTCGGCGGTGCTGGTCCAGGGGCGAGTCGTTTCATCCAGTTCAAATAGACCGGTCGCCTCAAGGTGATAGGTTTTACCTTGTTCCAGTTGCCAACCACTGTTCTGCCAACCCAAGTTGGAATCGACTGTAAATTCTGTCGAACCGGCCAGCATGCGCCCCGGAGTAAAATCGATCCTTAGCTGTTCATATTCCATTCCGTATTCAAGTTCGGAAGCAAAACTGAGCCATTCCTGGTTGAGCTGATTCGCGAGCGGTTCAAATTCGGTATTGAACAGCTCGGCAAAAGGTTCCTCACGCAAGTACTGGCGGGAAAAATGCCGGAAGCGTCCCTGATAGTCCGCGTGTTGATCGAAAAATCGACACAATGCCCACGCCCACGCATACGAGATATTGCTATGGTAACCCCCACTTTCCAGATTCGTCACTTGTTCGATGGTCTTGAGACCGGTCTTCTCACTGTCCTGTTTAATCAGTTCGATTCGGCCAAAGCCCTCATAGGCAGAACTTTCTTCAGGAAAGACATTGAACTCAACTTTGTCCTCATTTTGTAAACGATGCGTGGCGAAGAGTTCTGCCATCCCTTCCAGATACCAAACCGGCGCGGAAGTATGCGGCATATACATCATGTAGCAATGCGTCGCCTCGTGGAACAACAGGTGTCGCAAGTAGTAATCCGTATCGGGAACAACTATCCAGAACTCGGCTCCCTGATGACGTCCATGTTCCAGTTGGGCAAACTTGGGAGGTAACAATCCCGATTTCTCATAGAGGGGAACATCCTCCATCACATAACCCGATAACTGAAACGGCTTCCCATCCCGGTCTGGTGGTAATTCGCCGAAGTATTCCTGAAGCACGGCGATTAACTGATCAACCAACGGTGGCAGTGATTCGATTTTTTCCACTGGAAGGTCACTGTAAATTCGGATGTGTTTCGATTCTACAACATGAATCCCCAGCTTATTCAGCAATTCGGAATCGGGGATCTGTCGATTATCAGCGGGACGATACACAGGTTCCGGTTCGGTCTGTTCCTCAAACGGATCGGGTTCCGGTTGGGGGACAACGGGTTCTGCCTGAAGTTCATTCGTCCGAACAGGGGAACCCGGGTTCGGTGAAGCTGAAGGTGAGGGAATTTCTCCTGGCGCGGGAGCCGACTCGCGTCCCGGGGTCGGATCACAACCAGCGAGTCCCAGGAGAAGAGAATGAATCAGGATGAGACGAACAACCGTGGAAGCGACGTACTTCCTGTTGATGTCGGTAAAGTGGCTTATCCAGCCCATCGGTTTCCTGCTTCTGCGGCGGTCTGATGTTTGGGAAGGTGAAACGTTTTCACTCCTCGCTCTTCCAGCATTTTCGCCAAATGAAGATGACATGTGAAGCACAAAATTTGCTGACCGCTTTCCGCCCATTTAAGTAACGTCGTCAATGCTGTTTCCGTTCGTCCTTGATCGAAGTTAACCATCACATCGTCGAGAATAAAGGGCAACTCGATTTCGCGACTGGCGAACTGCTGTACGAGGGCCATGCGTAAGGCCAGGAACAGTAATTCCCGCGTGCCCCGACTCACCTGTTCCACACGAAATGTTTGCTTCTGACCATCTTCCAGACAAAGATGCCGCTTGCCGAGCGGTGTCCAGACATTTTGATAACGCCCTTCCGTCAATTCCGAAAAATAACGGGAAGCATTCGCGAGAACTTCCGGCTGCTGGGTTCGTTCGTAACGAGTCTGGATCTGTCGGGTAATTTCCTGACCGACTTGCACTCCTAACCAGCGGGATGTTGCCTCGTGTAATTTCGCGCGAACAACAGCCAGCTCCTGCCGATATTTCATCAATGACTGATCCGATTCCCACTGGCTCAACTGTTGTTTCAACGCCCCCGACTCTTCGAGCCGGCGGCTCAGTTTTTCGCTGATTACCTGTTCCCGCTCAGCCAGTTCGGCCAGGCGGCTTTTATTGGAAGGTAAGTCGAAACGTTCTAAATCTTCTTGAACAATGGCAAGATCGGGTTCCGTCGCCGCAAGTCGATCGAGATCTTCTCGGGCAATCATCAGGAGTTCTTCGAGTTCCTCCCGACGTTTCAACTTTTCTTCGAGTTCCACATATTCCTGAAGTGAATGAACTCCTGCTTTTTCCAGCAATCCACTCCGGCGGGTCCGGAATTCTTCGTATTCTTTCTGCAAGCGGCGGACTTCACGCCGGGAATCGCGGCTTTCCGTTCGATGCTTACGACGCACTGATCGCCATTCATCGTACTGCCCCAAAAGAAATTCCCATTGCGGGAAGAGTGAAAGCACCTTGTGCTGCTGACCGACCGCTTCGCCTTCATCCGATAGATCGTCATTGATTTGCCGGACTTGATTTTCATAACGATCAAGCACATGACGGCGGTTTGCGAGTGAACTTTCCAGTTGTCTTAGATGGGCATCCGCCGTTAGAGTCCCCTGGACCCGTTCCCAAATGTCGAAGGTTTCCTCAATCTTGACCGACTCCGGCAGACCCATGCGTTGTAACTGTTGCACCCATTGTTGACGGGCTTCACTCACTTTTCGCTGTCGTTCCTGCGCCCGATTGCGCAAACGACTAAGACGGTCCCGCTCTGCTTGAACTCTTTGTTCCAATGCAAGCTGCTCTTCCAACTCGCGCACTTTCTGGTAAGCCCGGTCAATCAGGCTCTCTTCATTGGGAGCCTGATCAAGTTGATTTTCGGTGGAGTCATAAAGTGCATCTGCCTCTTTCTGCAGTTGGTTCAGTTTGGCGCGGGTTTCAAACACATCATCTTGTGTTTCGCGGACCGTTTCGCTAACAGCCGTGCGGAAATGCGATTTGATGGACCAGCCAATCCCGGCCGCCGTTAAACCGAGAAATCCATAAATCGCTCCTACCAACCAACTGGTCTTCACCGCTTCCCATAATCCCAGGGCCACAAAGAAAAAACCGCCCAGCACAAAGATCGTGATCCCCAGGTAAGCGATCATGGGGAGCGCGATACGTTCTTCCTGCCGTGCCAGTTGGGCTTGGGAGCGTTCCATGCGTTCCTGAAACGCTTTGATTTGCAATTGCAACTCAAGACGTCTTTTCACATTACTCAGTTGCTGCCGGGCGCGCGTCAATGCCTCACTGATGGAATGTCCGCCCAGTTCCTGTTGGATCTGGTTCAGTTCCGCCATGCGAGTTTGATTCCGGCGAACTCGATTGTCGTATTTCTTCCGGAACCGATTCCGGCGAGAGAGTTCCCGACGATATTTCCGAGCCGTGGTTAACAGGACTCGGCTGTTCTCAGGGGTCGCCTTGATCTGGCGACAGCGCTCCAGGCTGACACCCGGCCATTTTCCTTGAAGCTGATTGAGAGCTCGATTTAATTCATCCCGGGCAGCTTGCAGGTCACCGTTATATTGATCGAGGTCTCCTTTTTCGTTCCGGTACCAGTCCCGTTGATCGAGCAGGTTTTGCATCGATCGCGCGTGACGCCGCACGGCGCTGTCCGGTTTCAAGTTGGTCGTCTGCTTGAGCCCGGCGCGATACTGCCCCCGCTGTTCTCGATACGCCTGTCGCGAGGTCCGAATTTCCCGGTCGAGTCGTTTTAACTCTTCCAATCCTCCCGCGGGCAAGTTTCGTCGAACGGGAAGACGTTTTAATTCCTGTTCATAATCAAAAACTTGCCGCCACGGTTTATAAATCATCTCCATAAACCGGCAACCCCGTTGTTCGCGCTGCAGATGACTTTGTTGCGTGCGGAGTTCGTCAATCTCTCGACGTAGGTTTTCGAGTTGCTGTTTCTTCTGTTGATAAAGGCCCGAGTTACTGGTGGATTGCTCGATTTCGTGGCGAAGTCGATCTTCCTCGGCCAGCAATTCAAGCAGTTCCCCTCGATTCGACGCGGGTTGAAACAACCGATGAAGTTGCCGGTCGGCCTGCTGATTCGCATGGAGAATCCGGCGGCCTTCCGGTCCGAGTGTCAGGCCGTAGATATGTTGGCCGACTTCGTCGTCATGCAGCGAAGCCAGTTGTTGTATCTCATCAAGTCCAACTGCGAACACGTTGTGGAACAGGACTTCATCTGTCCCACCCGTAATTGAACTTAAAATGGTTGCAGGATCGGGTTCCCGGTATTCAGCTCCTCCTGAAAGACGATCAATCTGCAATGTTCCCCGTTCATTCCAGTCCGCCGTACGCTGGAATCGATATTCGACCCCGCGATGCTCTATTAGTAGTGAACCTCGACGGCGATCCTCGCCAAAATCCCCGCGTGGACCTTCCAGATGATCTGTTTCGTATCCATACAGCACTCCACGAATAAATCGCATTAGCGTCGATTTACCAGCTTCGTTCGGGCCGTAAATCATTTCGAAGGGATGCCCGTTGAAGGGGAGCTCCAAGTTCCTCCAGGGTCCGAACTGATCGATCTCGATTTGCCGGATCTTCATCGCGACTCCTCCCCGAGATCAAGTATGAACGAAGCCCCCTGCTGAACCGCGGTCGACAAAATTGATTCGCGGGTAATCTCCATTCCCAGTTGCCGCAAGCGATGTTGCAATTGAGGATGCTCGTTCGTACGAGTCAGAAAATCGGCAACCAGTTCAGGTTGATCAATTTCCTCGAACTGTCGCAGTTGCTCCAGATACTGCCCCGCCAGAGAATCGGCAGGATGTTTTTCCCGGAGACGATTTCGGTCAACCTCAATCTGCCATAGATGAAAAACGGGTCGGCTTCCCTTGAGCTTTCGTTCCAATCCCCGACGATAATCGTGATCTTCCAGTTCAAACAGAATTGGCGCTTCGCCCTTCAAGCACCATTGAACGACATACCTCTGTTCTGCGGATACGGGTTCCAGTCGATCAAGTTGCTCTTGCATCTGCTCCAATAATTCGTGTTCACCCACATATTGGGAGAGTTTTAATACCAGGGGAATCAACCGGACCGGCGAAATTCGCCGTGATGTCAATCGAATCGATTGATCAGTCGAAACCGTCACCAGACTCGCCTGTCCTCCTTCAGGAATGACGGCTTCATCGAAGGTTTTCAACATCAAGCCACCGGGAGAATGATAAACAGCACCAGAGTGCCCCAAATCAGGCAGGTTGTCCGCCCGATATCCATAACCGGAGAGCGCCACATAATCGGCATGCAGCGCGCGGCGGGTCGATTCGATTGTCTCCTGTAACTGAGACCGACAAGCCTCGCTCGAAATAAAGTGATTCCCCGGATGTCGTTCCAGTAATCGTTGCAA
>JAGQQC010000190.1:0-2108 GCA_020426395.1 Planctomycetaceae bacterium | reverse complement strand
GCCGACAAATGGAGAGATCGCTTCAAGCACACAAATGGAGAAATCGATATTCGCTGCGGGTTGTCGAGCGAAATTATCCAAATCGGCTTCACACGTTAACCTGATTTCAACCTGCAAGTGCGCGTCCGAATTGGAGTTCGTTGATTCCAGTTCGAGGATTATGGGTTGGTCTTTATCAAGCAAGATCGCATCCAGGTCCTCCCAGAAATCGCGCGGAAGTAATTTTCGTTCCAGTGGATGCGGTGTGAGAAGAAGTTCAACACCGAGTTCGTATAATTCTCCCGCAAAGTTTTTTAAGGCAGACTGAGCCGCCAGACTGGGGGGATCGGCTCCAAATAGTGAGCCCGTTAATAGAACGAAGGGAACCGATTCTTCCGTAACGTATTCGAGTAGCTGGTCAAGCAGTTTGAGGGAGGCGGTCGATAGCTCCGTCACCGTCTCCGGAGTGAGCGTGCTGATCCCTTCGAAGGGGACATCCAGATTTAATTGGTCTGCATGCAAAAAACGTAATGGCGATTGTGGCATGGCAGAGTCCTTCCCACCCACGAATGATGACTCATTCAACACGTTCCGTGCGGTTTTACAAACCGATTCGGAGGAGTCGATTTCCTGTTAGTGATTCCCTCCGCGCTGGTCACAGATAATTTGTGCAAACACAACAGCGGCGACCAGATACGGTTAACAACCCCGTAAACTGAAAATGGCGAATCTGGAAAAGCGTATCATAAGCTATACTTTCCACATCCACCAGCCCGGCGCATCTTGACCGTCCCGCGCAGGCAACCTAGACTAACGAATAGACCATCCGGGCATCAAGACCAGTTCCGACAGAATACAGACAACTGCACCACGGTCACCTACAATACAGTGGTCACCTACAATACTGGAAGACCCCCAGTCCATCGCCTGGTCTCCAAACTTGCGCGGTCCTCTGGATGCCCACCTGACAAACAAACTGAAAAACTTGCGAGGTCAAACCTGTGATGAAGTTTACCCTCCCGTCTGCCAGACGTTTCTCTTTTCTCCTTTGCTCACTGGCAATCAGCGCCTTATTCATTGCTCCGCCGGAGTTGATTGGCGCGGAAACCAGTAATCAAACCAAAGCGGAAAAACCTCCTGCAGAAAAATATGCCTACATCACCATCAAAGGTTCCTACCCCGAAAAAGTCGCGGCACAGGGATTATTTGGCGCAACCGAGAACACACTCCCTAAAATTCTGAAACAGATCAAAACAGCGGAACGTGACCGTCACCTCACCGGAGTCGTGCTCAAAATCGAGAGCCCTCAAATCGGTTTCGGAACGGTTAATGAACTCAGCCATGCGATTCAGCAGTATCGGGAATCGGGCAAAAAGATTTACGCCTATCTCGATTCGGCGACTCTCAAAGATTACCTGCTTGCCTCCTGCTGCGATGAAATCATCATGCCGGAATCGGGAGTGGTGATGTTGCTCGGGCTGCGTATGGAAATTCAGTTCTACAAAAACCTGCTCGATAAACTCGACATCAAACCGGATGCCCTCAAAGTGGGGGAATACAAATCGGCAGCCGAAACAATTTCCCGTTCCGAGATGAGCCCCGAATTCCGTGAGGAAATGGAAGCGATCCTGGATGGTTTTTACAACCTGATCGTCAAACAAATTTCTACATCACGGTCCCTCAGTGAAGAACAAGTCCAGAACATCATCGACACCGGTATCAGCACGATGACTGAAGCGAAGGAACTGGGACTGGTCGATACCATCAGTTACGAAGACGAATTGCTCGACCGATTGCGCAAAGGAGATCCCCGCACCGAGTTCGACAAAAAATATGGTAAAGAAAAGGTCGACACAGATTTCTCCGGTTTTGGAGGGTTCATCAAAATGATGAACTTGATGATGGGAGTCGAAGGCAAAAAACGAGCCTCGGATACCGCCAAAATCGCCATCATCTATGCCAGTGGCCCTATCATGCCGGGGAAAAGCCAGAGCGGTTTGTTCGGGGATGTCATGGGTTCTGACACCATAGTCGAAGCTATTCAAACAGCAGCCAAAGACGACACAGTCAAAGCGATTGTGCTGCGAGTGAATAGCCCGGGTGGGTCGGCTCTGGCGAGCGACTTGATG
>JAGQQC010000018.1 GCA_020426395.1 Planctomycetaceae bacterium | reverse complement strand
AAAAACAGCGGCAGGATCGAGAAATGGATATTGCTCGCAATGTCCAGCAGGCTCTGCTGCCTAAATCGCTTCCTGAAGTTGATGGTTACGAGTTTTTCGCCTCTTACGATTCCGCTCAGGCAGTCGGTGGGGACTACTACGATGCGTTTCAGCTTTCACCGACAAAAGTCTGCCTTGCGTTTGGCGACGTGGCCGGGAAGGGGGTTCCCGCATCACTGGTCATGTCCCGCATTTCCAGTGTCGTTGAATCAACTATGGGATTCGTGGATGACGTTGGGAAAGCGATCAGGCTGATCAACAACCTGATGTGCAGCAATGCGGTTGAAGGCCGTTTTGTGACATTCGTGCTATTGATCATCGACACCAAGAAAAACACTCTTTCCCTGGCAAACGCGGGGCATATGCCATTACTGATTAAAAAATCCGACGGCAATCTTGTTGAGCTGGGAGAAGACGCTGTCGGAATTCCGATTGGGGTGATGGAAGATTTCGAGTACGAAGTCGTCAACTGTAACCTGCAACCAGGTGAAGTTTTCATCATCTACACCGACGGAGTCAGTGAGGCCATGAACCCCCAGAACGAACTTTATGGAATCGAGCGATTGAAAGAGACGATTAACTCTTCATCGACCGACCCAGTTAAGCTGGCGCAAGCGATTCTGGCTGATGTGCGGACCCATGCAGCGGGACGCGCTCAAAATGATGATATCACGCTGATGACTTTCGGACGCATGGCTCCCTAGAGGCAAGTTTTCCAAAGTACTTGCCCAGGACTTCCTCGAATACAAATCAGCGGGCGACGATTTTCATCTCGCAAGGTTCTTCGACACGACGGTAACCCATCGCGTATAACACTTCGAGAACTTCACTCCATGTCGGAAACTGACGACCGCTTTTGCGTTTGTAGTCGTCCATGGCTTTCATGAAATCCACTTCGTCGTTTGTGTAGTCCCGCTCACAGGTGGTGGGGTCGATCTGTCGGCGGCGTTCCGCTTTTCTTCGATCAGATTGACGGCGATCTTCACCCTGAAAAGGTTCATCTTTGACACGACGCTCTGCTTTGACCCGGCGTTCTGTCGAACGACGATTTACTGTGGCTGTTGTCGATTTTGCAGTCGCTTTTGTAGTCGTGCTTTTTTTCTGTTTTTTTGCGGCGGGCATTTTGGCTTCCTCTAAATTCCGGGGGAGCGGGTATAGGGGATTATCCGGACACAATTTCGTGTCTGGGAACTTAGTGTTTACGAGCCAAATATGCCCCCTAAACTCAGCGCGCGACGGAATAACAGGTCAGGAAACCAGCGAAAGTCAGGAAAGTGCGGCAATACGTGCAGGTTATACCGATTATGCGGGCCAGTGCTTCAAACCACTATTTTTCAAAGACTTGGCGAGCCACGGATAGCTGTTCGAGGTAGAACCGGGCATCATCGGAGTTTATCTCTTCTAATTTCTGCCGGGCCTGCATCCACTCTCGCTTTCCTTGTTCTGCATCGTCTTTGGCCAGAATTAGGGCCAGCGCCCGATACCCTTTTGCCATTAGTTCTGCATCCGGCTTATTAGCCTGAGCAAAATTGACGGAGGCGCGCTCAAATACTTGTATTGCCTCGGTATATTCTTCCGCCGCCAGATGATGAGCCCCAACCAGCCATTCCGCATTCGCGAGAACGGCTTGATCCCGTTTCAGTTCTATCGCTAACTGATGGTTCAATCGTGCCGCTTGAAAGCCTGCCTTTCGAGCTGACTCATCAATCACGATTCCCGGATCATTCCAACCGGGCCAGGTATTTACCCCCATGTTGAAAGAAATCTCCTTGGCAATACCTTTTAATTTTTTCGCTTCGGCTTCCTGTTCAGCTTCACAGTCCTTAGCTTCGCGAAGAGCATAATCGATTCCAGTTTCTCCCATCGAAACCATCAAGGGAACATCCTGTTTCTTAAAGTATAAACGTCTGAGGAGTTCCGAATAGCGCTGGGCAACAACCACTGCTTCGCCAGAGGACTCCAGATATTGACGACTCTGATCAATATCTGCCGAATCACATAACTCAACCGCCTTGTCTATAACTTTCTCCAGTTCCGGATCCTTAGGCTCTTCCGCTTGCGCCACTGCCATGAAACTGACAACGATCACGAAGCAAATTGTCAAATATCGGAACCGGAATCCATTTTGGATGACTGGCATGTTCAGAATAGAAAACACGAAACTACTCTCGTCTCAGGTAATGTCGAAACTGACAGGAATCGCGCTCAGCAAAGCTCGTTTTATGGCAGCTTTGGCCTGCGATATTTTGTAACGATTTTCCGACAAGGGAACTGCTTCTGTCAAGGCGGTCTCGGCAACCTCCGCTACTAGTTCCTCGGTCAGTCTTTGTCCGATAAGTAACCTGGCTGCTGACATTGAAATCCAGGGAAGGGGGGCAACGTGCCCCAGCACAATGCGAGCATCCTGGACGATATCCTCTTCCCATTTGAGCGATACACTCGCGGTCGCAGTTGGCCAGTCCAGCCCCTCTGAAGGTAAGACCTCATAGCTGGCAAAAGTCATCGTTTCGTCTACATTCGGTAACCGGATGTGAGTCACAAACTGGCCGGGATTCAGAATCGTCGTCCCCTGTAAATCGGTTTTCGGTATCCGATAAAATTTTTCAAGTGGTACCCATTTTTCCTCAATTGGAGTTGGACCGACAACCCGCACAGAGGCTCCCACAGCAATTAACGCCGGAGCCAATCGTGAAGCACAGACGTACTTAGCCGGCCCAGTGTTACCCAAAATCGCGTGATACTGATTTCGCCCCTGTTCCGGTAATGACTCTCCATTCCGCCAGGCAAGTAAGCCATAACCGGTTCGAAAATACCAACAGTTGGGGAGATGGCACAAATCTCCTGCCACCGTTCCCATCGATCGACTC
Source organism: Planctomycetaceae bacterium (assembly GCA_020426395.1). GTDB lineage: Bacteria > Planctomycetota > Planctomycetia > Planctomycetales > Planctomycetaceae > Polystyrenella. The sequence continues at coordinate 17,610 of JAGQQC010000018.1, read as the reverse complement.
GCAAGGGAATGAATATTCTCGATCACTTGCAGCAAAGCAGGGTATTGCTGAAAAGCATAATCTTCTTGAATCTCGGCGAGCGTTAACGTTGCTCCGAGCAATAAACCCTCTCGTTCCCTGGTGAATCCTTGCAGACTCTGAATCCGTTTTAGATCGACCACCCTTCTGGGTTGAACGATTTCCTGCTTGATGAGATTCAGGGCATCCGTCCCCCCGGCCAGAATCATTGTCTCTTCGGGATATTCATTGAGAAACTCCAGGGCTTCCGTTTCAGTTTCAGGATGCGCGTATTCGAAGGAATTCATGATTGACCTCCTTCCAATGCGTTTAACACTCGTATGGGGGTCATCGGTAAAACTGGAACTCGAACCCCAATCGCATTGGCAACCGCATTGGACAGGGCCGCTCCAGAGGAAATCACCGGAGGTTCTCCCAATCCAATGACTCCTTGTTTTCGCGTCTCTTCCGTTTCGTACAAATGAACTTTCAAATCGCCAATATCCCCAATTCGCGGCAACTTGTAATTAAACAGGTCTGCGTTGATAAACCGTCCCGTTTTGTTATCCAGAATCCGTTCTTCAAACAGAGCCGAGGCGATCCCCATAATTATTCCACCATACACCTGGCTTTCCGCAGCCAGTCGATTGAGAATCAAGCCACAATCCTGCACAGCCACGAATCGATTGATCTGAACTTTTCCCGTTTCTATATCCACGCTCACATCTGCCATCTGAACTCCCCCCACACGGCTGCCGGTCAATCCATCTGCCTCCGGTCCTTCCCCCTGAACTTCCAGTGGCATTGTGCCAATGAGCGCCGTTGCTTCTTCCCACGTGCAAATATCCTGTCCATTCGCACGAATCTTTCCTTCCACAGCCTCCAGGCGACTTGCCTCAACCTGGTAATGTCCGGCGACCAGATCAAAGATTTTCCAGAGAGCTTTTAACGCCGCTCGCCTGTTTGGCCCACTGACTCCCCCCGCCGTACTGGATCGACTGGATCGTTCCGATCGAGGATACGTACTGGACCCGATGTTAACCTTCACACGGTCCAACGGAATACCGAAAGTCTCAGCAACAGTGATACCGATAACAGTCCGTGTTCCTGTTCCTAATTCCTGACTTCCGCCGAAGGTTTCTACAGTTCCATCTGCGTGAACACGAATCGTGGTGGACGCCGTATGCGCTTTGCCGGTCCACTCATGCAGAGCCATTCCCAAACCACGACGCATCGCCCCATCTTGCTTATTTGTGCCGCGAGGTTTCCAGTTTTGTTCCCACTCCATCAGTTCCGCCGCAATTCGCATCTGATCCGTGTATAAATCCGGATTCCAGGTTTTATCAAGATTCTTCAAAAAGAGCTGATACGGATCCAGCTCCAGTTTTGCAGCCAGATCATCCATCGCGGTTTGAGTAATTGCACATGCCTGGGGAGCATCCGGAGCTCGCCACGGTTGCTCAGGGCCACCATTGATCCTGATCCCGGACGCTCGGGTTAACCGGTTCTTGATATCGAAAGCATAGGGCAGGGCAGTCGCCGCAATCGTTTTCCCTTCCGTGTCGGTCGTCCCCCATAAATCCGCTTCCCAAGCTGTCACGTTTCCTTGCTTATCTGCGGCAATACGAACCTTACAGAATGCCGATGGGCGTATCCCCGCTGTTTTAAGTTCCGTTGTACGATCAAGCATAAACTTCACGGGGCGTCCAGTTTCTCTCGCCAATTCAGCAGCGACCAATCCCCATTCGCCGGGAGAAGACTTCGAACCGAAACCTCCTCCTAAGTAATCACATTGAACAGTGACGTTCGCCGTCTTTAATCCCAATGGAACAGCAAATTGGCTCGCGGTGCCCGAGACATTCTGCGTAGAAAGATAAACATGGAGTTGATCATCTCCCTTCCATTCTGTATGAGCTCCGTGCGGTTCCAGACACGCATGTGAGACTGTCTGTAATCCATAATATCCCTCGTGAATGACTTCCGCTCCCAGAAAAGTCCGCTGGACCTCTCCCTCTTCCTGCCCGCGCAATCGATTGACTTTTCCAGCACTCTGGGCCGTTTCAAGATCTTCCGCATCGACGAAATGCTCCAGCACCTCATATTCGATTTTGATCGCGCGGACTCCATCTTGTGCAAACTCGGGACGTTCCGCAGCCACAACGGCAATTAACTGACCATCCCACAGTAATTCATCACCGGTCTGTTTCAACAACTTGACCGCCTTAACGCCGGGAATTTGTTTTGCCGGTTCTATATCAACAGATTTAATCCGTGCATAAGCATTCAGAGAAACGAGTGCTCGTGCGAAGAGGGTTCCCGGGTGATTAATATCGGCGGTGTATTTAGCCTGACCTGTCGCGATGGAGACTCCCTCAACACGGGGAACCCGTGTTCCCAACAGTTTGTTTTCGAAAGAATTTTTCCAGTGGATTTTTCGCTCGGCCATCAATTCGCTCCTCCCCGGCGGGCTAGCTCCAGGGCGGAAGCCTTGATGTTGGCGTAGGTTCCGCAGCGGCAGAGATTTCCCCCTAAAGCCGAAGCGATTTCCTTTTCATTCGGATTTGGGTTTTGTTCCAGCAATCCCTTGAGAGCCATGACAAACCCCGGAATGCAAAATCCGCATTGCAGGGCATCCTGTTTGACGAACTCCTGGACAATCGCATTGTCGCCGGTTAAAGCTTCGATCGTTGTGATTTGCTTCCCCTGACATTCCACAGCCAAACGACTGTTAGCCAGCACCGGTTTCCCATCAATCAGAACCGTATCTGCTCCGGCTGCGGTGGTCTCTTCTACCTCTTTTGCTCCCGTCAGTTTGAGATCATTTCGCAACGCATCCAGCAAAGTGACTCGCGGTTCGAGCATCAACTTGTATTCCTGACCGTTTACCGTCAGTCGGACTTCACCCGCTTCACTGGAGATCAGATTCTTTTGATAAGTCTTCGGTTCATCAGCCGCTTCAGTGTCAAACTGCGTTCCCGCCCAGGCCGAAGCAGCCATAGCGGCTCCCGAGCCTTTCAGGAATGCCCGTCGATTAAACCGAGACTCCTCTCCTGCCGGTCGTCTCTCACGTCCCATTTATTTCCTCCTTCAGGAGAGGTTCTCAAGGTGTCAGCTCATCAGGTGTGCTTTGTCTCTCCAATATCAGTTGGTCGAGACCAAATCCCATTGTAATCGGGTAGGGTTGGATCACAACAGATTTATCGTTGGTAATCAGAAGGCAAAATAGTCAGGAAATTCCGCTTTTTTGTCCGGAGAATTTCCAGAAAGTCATCACTGACAGTTTCTGATAATCTGGACAAAGTGACCGGGCTGTGGACTACGACTGCGAGAAATCTGAGTGGGAATCAAAATGGGGACTGGAATTTCCTTCGCGCGCTCAGGTAGCATTTATTATATGAAACACTCTCATAGCGAAATCACTTCCTGGTGCCTGGTGCACCAGGAGCCCGAGACCCAGGCGAGCCCATACGGCAAAGTCTGTCCGCACTGTAAAATGAAGATTTATAGTGGGCTGCTGGAAGCTCCGCGCAATCGCTACTGGGGAAGTCAACCTGGGGCATACCGCCTGAATGGTCTCCCTTGCTTCATTTACAATATTATCTGGGATAACTTCCAGATTCGATCGCTGCAATTCAAGGAATCAACGCCCCCTTCCGTTCCTGCTCCACTCCTGTTAAGCGAGTTTCAGCAGCTAACTAATGAAGAGATCGATAACATTACGGATATCCTCAAGGAGCGAGGGCTGATTCAGGATATTGTGCCGGAATCAACCGGTGAAGAATTGGGGTTCGATCCGCCTGAACTTGATATTGATTACGGCCTTGATCTCCCCGATTTCGATTCAAGTGAATGGGAACAAGACAGAGACTGATCCCATTCTCACGCGTTTTATTCGTCCAGCACGGCGAGCAGATATTCCCACAACCGGTCTACTTCGGCGCGGGTCAGTTCATCCAGTTCCCAGCGATAGGGTTGGCGACGATGAACGGTCTTGAATATTCCCTGTTTCTGCATCAGGTACTTTTCGATTGCCAGAAAGCCATCTAAGCCTGCCTGCATCTGTAAGGTCGCCAGCGCGCAAATCGGGAAGTAAAGTCGATACGCCCGTTGTTCGTCCCCCGCTTTCAATGCATTCCACAGCGCTACGATTCCCGCCAACATATCGCATCCCGGCATGGTCCCCGTCAAACCACGACGATAACAATCGATCATCAACAGCCCACCCGATCCATCAAAAACTTGCGCTCGATGTTCTGTCAATTCATGAAACTCCGACAACTTCGGTCCGAGAGGGGAGGCTTCCGGCTTGAACAGAATTTTTTCCGGCCCATATTCGTCCAGCAATCGTAGATAAAACCGAGCTGGGATTTCCTGCCCCACATAGGAAGAAGCATCCTGAACGAACAAGGGAAGCTCAATCCGGTTCGCCAACGTCGTGTAATAATCCCAGAGCGCTTTCTCTGGAAGGGCGGTATTGATGGGGGGGATCGCCATAATCGCCGCACACCCCGCCTCGACAGCAACCTCGGCATAGTGCAGCGCGTCCTTGGTCGACTCCGCACCAACACTCGCAACCACCGGTCCCCGGTCTTGAGCAGCCACCACCATCAATAGGGTCAATTCCTCACGTTCCCGGGGAGTCAGGCGGAGAATTTCCGAAACCATCGCCGAACAAACACCCTGTGCCCCCACCTCGAAACAGAAATCAATTTCCCGCTGCAAGCATTCTCGATCAATTTCATCGTTCTCAGTAAACGGGGTATGCAGAATCGGTAACACATCCCGCAACTCTTTCGAGTTTTGTTTCTCAGTCATGATGAACATTCTCTCTCAAGGGGTGTCTCTGTTTCCAACTATACCTGCACATCAGACTGAGTAATCGATGTGACCGAGTCAATTGCCCCATCGATCAACCGTTCCAATGCTCCCCGATCAAACGGAGATTGCCAGACCTGATAAATGTCACGATCGTACATTGACTCCGGCGCCAGATAACCGATCGAACCATTCAATAGATTCACACAAACCACATGTCGATCCGGAAAACGGCGGCGTAATTCCTGTTGCAAGACAGAATAAGACTCCGCCATTGTCCCCATCAGAATCGCTTCCCCCAACTTCCAATACCAGACCGGTAATGACCACTCTTCCTGATCACCCAAATAAAGACGAATCTCCCGTTGCCGATAGAGTCGTTCTCTCTGAAAGCTGTCTTTCGTTTCTTCCGCCTGTTCGGCTAACTCGTCAGCAGTTGGCCATTTCTTGAGGGGCAGGGGGAGGTCCTGTTTCATCGCCTGTTTATTATTTTCAGGCACAAGTGGGGCATACTTCCATACCGCCAACGGCGCCCCGGAAGGTTCGACATGATCGAACTGAAAACGACTGGAGGGAGGATGCATATCGGCAAGTGCAGCCAGAACCGCGTGCCCCAATTGACGACCGTGTCGATCAACCACATCCAGATCAGCCGTGTATTGTTCGCGGGGAGAAAGTTCTCCTGAAGCTCCTTGCAAAAACAAAGAAAGCGAACCCGTTGCTTCCTCGACGACCTCCTGCATCGCGCCGATGTAATCGGGCGAAATCGCCCGATTCTCCCACGCCAAGGTGGTCGGATGACAGGCGTAATTGATCAATGTGGCCAGTGACTCTCCGGTAAGAGATGAAACACGTCCCACCAGCAGCGTATCGTCTGCGATTTCGTTTGGATTAAAACCGCAATTGAAGCTTTCCGACTTCTCCGTATCAGGCAGATCGCGAACCGTCGCCAGGCGACAGGCCCCATAATGCCAGTCCAGTACTCCCGGTTGCGTACTCGCCATCGCGGTGTTGATGACTTCTAACGTGCTTAACTCAACCTGATTGAGAAAATCGTTCAGCAGTTCCCCTCCGGGAAGTTCCTCTGTTGCTCGCTGCAAAGGAGGCGCGGCGTGCGTATGGGTGAGAGAAAACCAGAAGTTTTCGATCGGAATACCAAGTTCTTTTATCAGGCGTGCCTGCATCTCTTCAAATAGCTGAGCCGACTTCCACCAGCTCAAATCACCGCTCACCAAGATCAAGGGAGGTTCTTCATTTTGTTCCTCAAGGGATGAAATCGTCAGCGAGGTCAAATAGAGCGACCGATGAATTGATTCAGCCGTCTCAAAGGTGGCCGCTCCCCAGTTGCGAAAATAGATTCCAACCGGAGGGGTAATTTCGATGCGAGCAACTCCGAAGCGGGCGGTAAAACCAGCCACTCCCTGATTCAGTTCGGCAGAATTTTTCATCTTACCAGTCTCCTACACTCCCATCGGCGTAATACTGCCGTTGGGGTAATTCCTGCTCAAACGGATGTTTTTTGATCTCTTCCTCGTTCACTTCAACTCCTAACCCCGGTTTGCTGGAAGGTCGAACCGTCCGAGTCTTGGTATCAGTAACATAACCTTCCGTGACGACATCATACCGCCAGGGGACATCGTTACTAACGGTTTCACAAATAATATAGCTCGGTTGAGAGAAGCCGAATTCAATAGAAGCCGAAGTGCTGATAGGCCCTTGAGGATTATGCGGTGCCAATGCGATTCGATGTGCTTCGGCCAATGCCGCAATCCGTTTCGCCTCGGACAATCCGCCGCAATGGGTAATGTCCAATTGGCAAATCTCACAACCTCGCTTTTCAAAAAGTTCTTTGAAGGCTGCCAAATGGTTCATGCGTTCGCCAGTAGCGATTGGGGTGCGAACCGCCGCGTTGATCGCTGCAAGGCTGTCAACCTGTTCGGGCCAGCAGGGTTCTTCCAGAAAATAAAGATCGTATGGTTCAAGAGCCTTGGCAAACTGCATCCCCATCGCCGGAGAAGGGCGGGCATGGCAATCGACCATAATATCAATGTCATCTCCGACAGCCTCTTTCATCGCAGCGACACAGGCTTCCGCCGCTCGAACCGGTTTGGTCCCTTCTATCGGCATCGTGGCCGGCACGGCCATCGATTTGAAGGCGGTGTAACCATTCTCAACAGCAGCCCGAGCCAGATCGCCAAACCGGGCGGCTTCATCAGTCGGCGTGTTATAAAAATCCTCCATTTTTCCACCGCCCAAATGACAGTAGAGTCGGATATAATCCCGGACAGGGCCTCCCCACAATTGATGACAAGGAAGATTCGCCACCTTTCCGAGAATGTCCCACAAGGCCAGATCAATTCCGGCAATCGCCGTCGCACGGACAATCCCGTTTCCATGCCAGAAATGTTGCCGCCACATCATTTGCCACAGATATTCAATCCAGGTTGGATCTTCGCCCACAAGAAGCTGTGAGATATCTTCAATGGCTCCGACGACACTGCGGGTATGCCATTCCAACGTGGCTTCTCCCCAGCCAACCAGGCCGGGTTGGTCTGTGACCACTTTCACAAAGATCCAATTACGCATACGCGCGTGACAAACTAGCGTTTCAATCCGTTCGATTTTCATTACGTTTCCGCAATCATAAATACAAAGTGAGAACCCGGGGGGAGGAAAGATCCTATCTTACAACGGTCACAGTAACACCACCAGTATGACCATTCTTCTCTCGACGCAAGAAAATGGGTCTCACCCAAGGTTTACGAAAACAGGGTCGACGATTCCTGCATTCATGGTTGCAAACGGTGGGAGAAAACTCGAAGATCGAATCTTCTAAGTCAGTCTCGCTCCGTTTCCCAGACAGGTGATCCTTGTGCCCCACTTCGCCCGGTTTCTACTCGTTAGTTGCTCTGCTTTTCTCTGCATCTGTGATACACCTTCCTCGGGTGGCGACTGGCCACAAATTCTGGGACCGAACCGCAATGGCATTGCGTTAGACGAACAATTGCCCACACGGTTCCCGAAATCAGGACCGCGGCAGATCTGGAGTCACCCCGTCGGAAACGGGGTCGCTGGCGCCGCCATCCAAGGCGATCAGGTCATTCTCTTCCACCGTGTCGAAAATGAAGAAGTCGTCGAATGTTGCTCACTTAAAACTGGCGACACAAATTGGACAACCCGCTTTCCAACTCAGTTTCGCCCACAGGTTGGTGGCACTGATGGCCCCCTCGCGACACCAGTTATTCAAGATGGCCGAGTGTATGTCTTTGGCACCTCAGGCATTCTGGCAGCACTTGACCTTCAATCAGGCGAGATTCGCTGGCAGAAAAATCTGCTTCAGACTTACCGGGCCCAAGAGGGTTACTTCGGTGCCGGCTCCTGCCCATTGATTATTGATGATCTATTGATTATCAACGCCGGCGGATTTAGAACGGAAGCGGGCATCATCGCTTTGAACAAAAATAGCGGTGATGTCATCTGGAAGACAACTTCAGAACATGCCAGTTACTCATCCCCTGTATTGTATGAAACAGGCGGCGAAAAATTGGTTCTCCTCTCTGCCCGACTCACAACCTATTTAAACAATCCCAAAAATGGGGAAGTCATCGATAGCATCCCCTTTGGAAAACGGGGCCCAACCGTTAACGCCGCGAATCCCGTTTTGATGGGAGACCATTTCTTCCTGACGGCCAGTTATGGGATTGGCTCGGTCTGGGGGACAATTTCTGCTACCGGTCTGAATGTCGAATGGGAAGATTCACAATTTCTGGCAAGTCAATACACCACCAGTATCGCCGACCAGGATATTCTTTTCGGGGTCGATGGAAGACAGGATTTAGGAGACCCTGTGTTTTGCTGTTTCGATCCAGTGAACAAAAAACGTCTTTGGGAAGAAACCGGTCTCGGTTACGCGACGCTAATCCGGGCAGGAGACAAAATTCTGCACATGAATACCAGTGGGACTCTTCGGCTGGTATCCACAAACCGAGAAGAATACCAGGAACTGGATAAAGCAAAGTTAACAAGCGGTACGACTCGGGCCTTACCCGCCTTGTCTTCGGGCCACCTGGTCATTCGCGATGATGATCAGTTTCTCTGCTTCCAACTGAGCGAATAACAACTTCTGTTATTGCTTGTCGAGAATCTCTTTCACCCGAATCAACTCTTCGTGTAATTTGTTCGTTCCTGTGGCTCCATCAATGGGGTCATGTCCCACGCGGGCTTCATTTTTTTCCCAAGCCAGATTCACATCAGAGCCTACCAGTTCAGTCTCTTCAAACGGTAGTCCATACTCGACAAGCAGGTCCTGCACTTCATCCAGTGGATTAACTTTGAAGTCATCCGGAAAAACGGCTTCCAGACGGGAAGCATACTTACGAACGATATCTACATTTTCGGGGGGCACTTTTAACAACCGCTCGATCCGGTCCACACGAGTAAGCCACATCGCATTTTGCAACACCACATGCATGTCTTCCTCGTTGTTCTCGCTCAGGGCAGAGAAAGAACGTTTATCCTCTTTCAAGCGTTGCACAACCCGCTCCCCTTCTTCCAGAATCTCTCGAAGGTTCTGATTTTCGCGCAAACTGCCCCGACTCATCGCCATACCAATCGTCCGGGTAAAACCGATAAACTGTTGCGGCGTCATGCGAGCCCGCTTCAGTCGTTTCATCAGAGGTTTATTGCGAGAAAGCTGGCGCACCAGCACCTCTTCATTCCAGATGTTTTCAATATATTTTTCTTCTTCCAGGACGAGGTCATGCACGCTTAGAGTACGCGTGGGCTCCCACTCCGCCGGTTTTGCATAAGCAGAGGGGAAGGGGGGAACCTTTCGCGTGGGTAACGAATAAATGATCTTGAGGTAATCACGAACTTCGGACTTCGTCAATTGTTCATGAACCCGCTTCACTTCGATATAATCCGGTTCCTGCTGCTGACATCCGCCCAGCATTGAGAAAGTCAACGCGCTGAGCATCATCAAACTGCAGACTCGTAGCACAGGATTTTGAACGAAGGAGAACATAGTCTAAACCTTTTCCGGGAAAATTCTCTTTTCCCTTATCGTCCCTCATCCGGTCGTTTCCTCAGCCTCTCTGTTCGAATGCATGCAGGGAGCCCGACCTGGCAATCTGCTGCAGTCAATCACGTTGTATTCTCCCTCACTGCAAATACCACAGTTTCCCTGACCCATTCAATCGGAAGAACGACTTCAATCCCCACAAAAGAAAACGCCCTCCGCTTGGTGAAGCGAAGGGCGTTTGTAATTGATCAGTTGAATGAACTTTTCCAGGCTTAATTCACAGAGGGAATCGCGAAGGTTGAATTCAACACTTGTTGAATCCGTCGTTGTGAATCCTGTAAATGAGCCCGGCTGTAATCGTCCAGTTTCAATTTCTCATTCGTTAACGCAGCCGTGATTTGTTCATCCAGCTTCTGAAGATGTCCTCGGGCCAGGGTGCGGGCATCCTCTGGAATATCATCCGCGAATAGAAGACGCTCCATAAAGTCCGAAAGTGAGCTATCAGGAGACTCAATACCCCGGTTTACCAGATAGATGAATTCTTTCAAAACCTGTCGCTGTAAGTTACGACGGTAACTGTTGATGTACGGAGAACGAATGTTGTATTCCCCTTCTGCTTCGCCTGCATTCCATTCGGAGAAAATTCCATCCACAATCAACTGGAGATGCTCCGAGAGTGAATAGATGGCTTCTTCGGGGGCAACTTTCTTCTCGTTATCGTAGAGCCGAGACAAGGTCAGTCCTCCGAAGAGATGCATTAACACCTGTTTCTGCATGATGGCAACCTGCTCGTGAATCGGAAAATCGAGTCGATCCAGATCAGCTATTCCCCAATGCCGCCATCGTCCAGGCCCCAGGTGATTCAAGACATTCGCATCGTAACTGGGCGACTGGAAAACATGCTCCATTAAAAGCTGCATCGCCTGACGCTGCTTCTCTGCATCAACAACTTTGAAAGGAGACCGTTCTGAATCTCCTTTGTGATCCCGATGCACATAAACCCCGCCAATATAACGCGCCGCATATACGGAGGAACGCCAGTATTCACTGAACAACATATTGAACGCAGTTCGGACGCGTTGATAACCTTCACCCTCTTTCGACATCCGGTCGATCACCTTGGGCATCAGCTCACTCGTCAATTTCATTTGACGGGTCACATATTCCATCGGTTCTTTACCAAGATCGAACCGATTCGTAAGTGGGTCCGAATTGTAATAGGTCGTGTCTTCATCCGTCGCATAATCGAGTCCATCTTCATGACCTCGGGAGGCGATTTTTTTCAATTCCTTTTCGTCCGCTTCCGCTTTATAACCATATTCAATCGCCCAGGTATCATAGGGCCCGATCGTGGTTGTGTAGTACAATCCCTGTTTCTCCTTATCCGGAGAAATGTTCGCTGGTGAATAATCCATCACCGAGGCAACGATACCTTGTTCGGCACCTTTTTCTTTGTCATTCAGTTCTTCCAATGACTTCCAACTACTCGCCTTGAAGTTATGACGCAACCCGAGGGTATGCCCCACTTCGTGCATCACCACTTCTTTTAGAGCCTGTTCCAGAAACTCTTCCGGAAGTTCTTCTTTCTTTTCGCCGTCTTTACCATCCTTATCTTCCTGAGCCATCAGCACTGCAGCGGCAAAGCCCATCTGCTGTTGCATCCCATTGCAATACAAACAGGAATGATGGCCGGCATCATGCGAGTGACCAGCAAGCGCTTCTTGATACTGACGTAACGGTTCCATTTGAACAGCCAGTTTCTTCGGCAGGATCGATTCCTGCCGCTGATTCCAGCGATTGACCAGACTGGGAGGCAGATCGCGCCCCATTAATTCACGGGCCGATTCCGCAGAGAAGATTTCATAACGCATCTGCCAGTATCGCAGGAAACTGGCGTCAAAAATAATATCGGCGTCCAGAATTTGACCGGTCAAGGGATTCACACGCGAAGGCCCCATTGCGAAGCCCGCTTCGGCAGTGATCCAGCGGAAAGTATTATAACGGACGTCTTCCGGATCCCAGGTTTCGTCCTCTCCCTGCTGGATCACCTGAATCGCACTGTCGAATCCAATTTGCTCGAAGGCTTTGTTCCATTCCAGAATACCGCTCCGCACGATCGGTCGCAGATGCTTGGGGATCGTTTTTTCCATATGAAAAACAATCGGCTCTTTCGGAAGAGAAAGCTTCGCTTTGGGCGCCTCTTTCTGTAAGTCCCAACGATTGATGTAACGTACGAAATGTCGCTCTTCAGCATTCTTGGAAAAGTTTTTATGAACAGTCAGAAAGTAACCCACCCGATCATCCGCCTCACGAGGCTTGTAGGAAGTATTGGGTAATTCGCTGATACTGTAATGGACATTAATCTGAACTCCCCGGGCATCCGGCACGGTATCGAATTCTTGTCCCATTCCGGAATAAACGGCCGCGACTTGAAGTTCAACGTTATGCGGAAATGATTTCACACTCGACCAGGTCGAACGATCCGAGGCAAACCGAAATCCGGGTCCCAATGATCGACCGATGCCTTGATCATCACTCATGAAGATCTTGGACATATCGACCAGATCGCCCCCTTTTTCGGTCGTCAGAATGGGCAGGGCATAGAGAACGCTATCGCTGTATGCCAGTTTTACCGCTTCCGCTTCGGGAGTTTTATCATCTGCCCGAAACCGTACGTTGCGACGAATAACGTGGATCTTTTCGCCCACTTTACGGAATTGCCAGAGGACATCATCACCAAATCCCCAACTCATTCCTCCCAGCACGGCCCCTTTACTAATCCCGCGTGCGATGGAAGTGAGGAAGAGGTAATCCTTGTTCAAATGCGACGATTTCAGATGCACAAGCATCTTTTCTTCGTTGTAGTAAATGTCCCACATCCCGGAGACATGTTTCATGCCTTTGGCCGTCGTGAGTGTATCGAACTTCGAAGTCTTTTCCTCTTCGGCATAAACGGGAGAGGAAGGTATCGCCACCACACAGGTCGCCAACAACAGAAGCGGAAACAGAATTCGTTTGGCTGAGATCATAGTTACTCTCATTCGCATTGGGTTTTCTCGCAAGGGGGAAGGTTCGAGATGGTTAATCGCTCGCGCCATCTGCATAGTCATTACTTAGGAGGCAAATTTATTCATACCAGCCTGTAAGTCGGCCAGCAGCTCACTGGATTGGGGAGGGAATATCCATCTGGAGGAAAGTGGGGGGGAACACAGGAACAACTGGGTTGCTAACATTGCATACGTCTTATGCATCGAAAGTGACGGATTTTCCGCACTCAACGAGAGCTACCCATTCACCCTTATTCTGACATTTTCTCAGATCGATTGACTTCTGTCGACGTCCAAACCACCTAATTTCCCTCAGCTAGCGGGCCTCTTGCACCACCTGCAACGGTCCGTTGCCTTTTGGCAACACCCTCAGAATCCCCCTCAAATCTCCCACAAAAGCCTTACCAACGGAGACTTTCACCGAAAAACATGCAAGACGGGTAAGGGCGGAATAAGCAGTGCGGCAGAGATGACCAGGAGTATCAGAGCTTTTCCTGGTGAGAAGTGTACGAATTCTGTTAGACAAATACCGTGACGCAGGTAATGTTGTCCTTACTTCCTCCGTCCAGAGCCGCTTGCACAATGGTTTCTGCTGATTGCTGTGGATCGTCGTCGAGGGCAATTAACTCGCGCAATTTTTCGTCGTTGATTCCGTCCATCACACCGTCTGAACAAAGAATATACCGATCGCCTTCCTGCGGTGATTCTTCAACCAAATCGACGCCGTCGCCTCCTTCTTTCGATCCCAGATAACGAAACAAAACGTTTCGAAACCGGTGTGTCGCAGCTTCTTCGGGCTTGATCGTGCCAGCCTTCACCAATGCTTGCGTAAGCGAGTGATCTTCGGTCAATTGTTTCAAATCACCATCGCGATAGAGGTAAATCCGGCTGTCGCCCACTCCCCCCATATATAACCGATCGCCCACAATCAGCAGCAGGACAATCGTTGTCCCCATTTTGTGGTATTCAGGATCGACTTCACCCAGCGCCATGATTTCAATATTGGCGTGTTCGATCGATTTGTTGACCGCAACGGCAACTTCTTCTTTCGTCGCAGAATCGAAGGCAACGAGTTGCGTTAATTTTTTAGAGACCAACTCCGTGGCCAGTTCGCTCGCCTTTTCTCCGGCGGCCTGTCCCCCCATACCATCACAAACAAGAAAGAATCGATGCTGATCATCCACCAGACAGCGATCTTCATTGTTCTCCCTGTAATTGCCCGTGATGCTGACAGAACCGTAACGGATAGCGACCATAATAAACCAGAAACCTGTTTCGGATTGAAAACCGCACCCACTCTCAGAACTGAGGAGAAGTCTGTGAGTACCATTATGGAGAACAGAAGTGAACGAAATCCCCACAATGCACTTCAATGCAGAGAATGCCAGAAATGCTTTACATTGATCATGGTGCCCGCTGGATAAGACCGGTAATTATACGGAAAAATTACCCCAACATCTATTCAGATTAACCGAGAACTGTCTGCATAAGATCAGATGCGCCAATGACTCTGGGCGTCAGAAACAGTTCACCAGCCCGAAAACCTGCACAAGCGCCCACATGTAACGCCATTCCTTCCACCATCGTGAACACACTCTCTTTTTCAGGAGGGAACTGTGTTTGATACGCTCGGATCGATTCCAGCTTCAATGAAAGGGTTTCACTGATATCGGCCACAAACCGGCTTTCCCCTTCAGAAAAATTTGTCGCTCTAAGAGCCAGCGGATACCACACCTGCCGAGAGATGCTGTGAACCGGAAGATGATCAAACTGATCATCCCATTTACTCAAACGGGAATAAAAGACGGCCGCATCCGTCAAATTGGCCGCTTGCAAGTGGTCTGGTGAAGCCAGCGGAGTCTTTCCAGCAATCCCCATGACAACTTGGGGGCGATATCTACGGAAGACTTTGGCAAGTTCAACTCGTCCTTCATAGTCATCGAATAATCTGCGGTTTGTCAGCTTCAACGTTTCCCGCACCTGGACTCCCAAAATCTCTGCGGCCCGTCTCGCTTCTTCGAGTCGAACTTCCGGATTGGGGCTACCTGGTGTCGGTTCTCCGTCAGTTAAATCGACAATCCCAACCCGGTATCCCTGCTGAACCAGTCGGGCAAGCGTTCCACCGCAAGCAATCTCCACATCATCAGGATGGGCCCCCACGGCAATCAGATCGAGTGGCTCTGGCAAATCGACAGACATAATGACTTGGCTTTCCTTTTTTCGGAATAATCTTCTCAGCTTCCGGATTACAGAACCTTCAAAAACAACGCACTTGCGCTACCTGGCATCAAACCAATGCGCACGTTTCCCCACTATAGCCCGTTCGGGAATCAGATCCAACTACGACTCATTGACAGAGTTATCTGCTTTGCAGATGATCTCGTAGGATGTTTGCGCATCCTCAGCATGGCGGAGCTCGTCAAGTAACCCGGGCAGTTGCAAAATGCGCCCCAAGCGAGCCAACACCTGTAAGTGAGTGCGAGAATCGCGGCAGAGGATTAAGAAGAAGATATCCGTCATTTCTCGCTTCGGACCACCAAATGGGATACCAGTAAAAGTACGACCATAGGCAATCAAGGGTTCGCCAATACTGTCGGGCAGGGGATTCCGCGGGTGAGGGAAAGCAACACCATTTCCGACTGCCGTTGATAACATATCTTCCCGCTCCCGGACCGCTTTTAAGACAGTCGCCGGTTCCCAGATCTGATACGTCCGGCCAGCCACTTCTACCAGTGATTCCAGGACAGAAAGCTTCGTCCGAGCCTGGAGGGGAACCTCCACTGTTTCCAGTGTCAGCAAACTGCTCACAGGCACATCGGCATTCACATCTTTATCATGCGAACGATAAGTCGATTCCAGAACAGCCAGCTCACGATCAGTGTAAGCGTGCATTTCCTGTTCAAGCCACTGGGTGATTTCAGCAGTGTGAAACTGCCATTCGTCTCCCACTTTTCTTCCCGGAATACGTCCTCGATTAGCCAGCTTCAGAATCTCCCTGCTGTCACGACCAAGCTGACGCGCGAGTTCTTCTAATGTATACCAATCGTGTTCCATGGATTACAGGCGGGGCAGTAAAGGTGGGGAGGGAACGTTAAACAGGTAGTGAGCTTTGCGAACCAGCAAGGCTCGCTCTTCAGTTCTATCCATTCAAGCTGTATTAAGTCGCGCGAGAATGTTCAAAAGGTGGGATTCATTTTCTCTGGTGGGAAATTCATCGTAACATAAGCGGACCAGAAAAACACCCCCGGAGCAAATTTACTACCGTTTTACTGCAAAGCCTTTCGTGGACCTTACCTGGCCCCACTCTTAAAATCCGGTTGTGATTATTCAACAACCCACGAGACAAGTTTCCACATGATCCATCGGAGGGATTCAGGCTCACTTATGCTGTAAATTGCTTCAGATCAAGACTGTCTGTGCAAACAATTCTCGGCAACTGAATAGCATTTGTCGATAAGTTTTAGCCGACCATTTCTCCACCAGGTTGAGATCAAACTCAAAGAAGCCTTCGTAACCTTGCTGGGTGAACTGACTGACAATCTCTTCCAACGGCAGGGTAAGCACCGCTTCAGAAGATTCCTCTAAACCTTCTGAACAGACTTCCGTGCGGAAAACCTGCATCCGCATGATTTTTGTATGCGGCGCAATCGATTCGGCTTGATCAAGAAGAAGATCCGGATTCTGTAACTGGGAAACATCAATTCCCAAACCGACGTTCGGTCGATTGCATTTCAGAATTACCTGCATTGCTTCTTCAATGGAATTCAGACATGTCCAGCGGGAGGCTGATCGAGGCAACATGGGAATGACAGCCAGCTCAACATTACGATCAAGCGCAAAGTCAGAAACTTCCTTGAGGCCGTCGCAAATTAATCGAGTCGTATGATTTCGGGTATGTCCACAACGGGCCCCAGTTGCGATCAACACTGTTCCGGCTCCGGCTTGAGCAGCCAACTTCACGGCATCACAGGCATCCGTAACCGCTTCATCGTGAGTAAACCCATGAGAGCCAGTAAACCCACCCGCCCAGGCAACGGAGGAAACTTGAATTTGATGTTGTCGTAATAACGCCAGACCATCCTGATCACAGCATTCAGCGAAGCGGGGCCGATACAAACCGATGGACTGGATATTCGCCTGCTTCAGGGCGTGTAACTCAAATTCCAGTGAACAGCGGTAATCGTAGACCTGACAAATCGCCAGCCGGTTTAACTGGCTTTCATCGTGATTTGTTTGAGATTGTTGATAGGCATGGGAATGATAGTCAGTCGAGTTGATCTCACGAGGGGGAATGGAGTCGCTCACTGAGTGGCCTTCAGCTAGAAAAGGAGACGAACATAAACTCCGAAGTCAAATAGAGAACGCGTATCGGAGTAACCAGCAAACAGGGGAACATTACCGGGATCGTTGAAGACGTCTCCACAGTCTGATACGCGTAAAACTGGCCCGAACACACGCAATATTTCAGACTGGAGACGAGGGTTTTACTTAAATTGCTCTACCCTGTCGAGATTTTTGCTGCCGGATCGTCTGCGACATTCACCCACACGTGAACATGCGGTGCCCCACGAAAATGCCATACGAAGGAAGGTCCTTCCAAACGCCAGTTATCCCAAACCCCGTCGTTCCCAATGTCACCAGGCTGATAGAAGACCAGCCGACAATTATCAAGCCCCCCTTGAGCCTTCAGACAAGTCAGAGTTTCTTCCTGGTCAATTTTGCGATAAGGCT
>JAGQQC010000189.1 GCA_020426395.1 Planctomycetaceae bacterium | reverse complement strand
TGCCGCAGCCAGTTCTTCGTTCTCACTTAAAATGGTCAGGGATTCCAGTGAAAACCGCTTCGGTTTCTCGCGATAGAGATCCTGTCCACGAGTTCCCACTTCCACCGCTTCAGCAATAATCTCGCTCGCGTATTCAGGGCAGAAGGAACCAATCAAATCGGCTTCCAGAATGATGGCCAGATTCTGGTTTTCTCTGCGAGAAAGAGAGCGAATCGCGGTCCGCATTGCCTTCCGAAAAATCTCTCCATCCAGATTATCCTCCGCTCCCAGTCCCAGCAGGCACAACCGCGTCGCCGCCAATCCTGATGGATCGGGCATCTGGTACATTTCGGCAATTTTGCCGGCGAAGTCTTCTCGCTGGTAAACGCGCTGGATCAACCCAGAGGTGAGTTCATCCAGTTTTTTCAGAGAAGCTGTCTCAGGCTTTCCTTCAATGACTGGAACAATTAACCAGTCCGCTTCTACTTCTTCCCAGGGTGTTGCCGAAATTTGCACAGACATTCAATGGATCCTTTATGAAAGCTTGTCAGTGGGTTCTCCGTATTATCAAAACCAGTCTGTGTTCTGCAATCCGCAAGCCCCTTCCCAAACTCCCGGATTCAAAAACTTCACTTTTCGGACGGAACCCCGTCTGTTGCCGTGAACATTCAACTGGCAACCATTAAAGGCCCTACGATCGGCTTCTCTAGACAGCAAATACGGGGTATCCTTAGACCTGTTGTTTTATTAAAATAGGGAAAACCGAGGAAAAATGCAGCAGGAAGCGACGATAGAGGGGGAACCTCGACGTATAATTTAGTGGGCACCATGACTGAAACTGGTTAAGCGACTCGGTCAGGAATAAAGGTTCTATGTCTCTCTATCTGATGCCAGTCGGCGAAGGGCGCCGAATCCCGATCAAGAAGACGGTCGTCTTCATCGGTCGTCACCCAGATTGCGATGTTGTGCTCAACAAAAGCTTGAAAGTATCGCGTCGCCATTGCTGCCTCGCACTGGTAAATAACAAGTTGATGGTTCGTGATCTGGGAAGTACGAACGGCGTGCACATCAACGGTCACCGTATCAAACGGGAAGAAGTTCTCCGTCTTGGTGATGAGTTGGTGATTGGTGATGTCCCCTTCATCCTGAAATCACGACAGGCTAACAACCCCGAAGCAAACGAGGATACTGCCACAGAAATCCAACCCGCCAACGTGACGAATCTGGAAGATTTCGAAGAACAACAAAAGTTGGTGGATTTGATTGATCAAGACGAAGAACAAGACAGAATTGAACTGAGCGACGCTTCTCCTCAAAAGAAAAATTCCGCGGAAGCCTCCTCTGAGGATTCCATTCAGATTGTGCCTGATTCAGAACCGGAATTACAGGAACGCTCGATCTATGAGATGAACAAGGATGAAATACAGGATGATCGCTCCAAATATCATCCGGAAGACTCCTCTATCTTCAAATAACAGCTCGCTCTCCGGCCGGATCTTAACGCTCCCTTCCCAGGACGATTTCCGAATGAGAAATCAGTCTGTATACTGGGCTTCTTCCCAAGCCCGTTCACCTCACCCAACCTTCAGGCACAATCGTATCGCCCTCCAGGGATCGATTAAGAAAGCGGAATTATGCCGACCACTCTCGCCGATTTTCAGCGCGTTGAAGAATATCTGCATGCACATCAGCAAGACTTTATTGAGAAACTAAAAACATTCCTGCGAATTGAATCGGTCAGTGCCGATTCCAAATTCATTCCAGAAGTGAAGCGGGCAGCCGAATTCGTCGAACAGGAACTCGCCTCCGCTGGGCTGGAAACCACGATCTATGAAACGGCAGGGCATCCAATTGTCTACGGAAGCTGGCTCAAAGCAGAAGGAGCCCCGACCGTCATGGTCTATGGCCATTATGACGTCCAACCGGCCGATCCTTACCACCTTTGGAAGACCCCTCCCTTCGAACCCGATATCCGCGATGGTCACATCTATGCCCGCGGGGCGACGGATGATAAAGGACAGATGCTGACCCACGTCAACTCAGCCGCGAGTTGGTTGAAAGTCGTCGGCGAGCTACCCGTAAACGTGAAATTCGTGATTGAGGGAGAAGAGGAAGTCGGGAGTGACAATCTGGAGAAGTTCCTTAACGAGCATCAGGAAATGCTCAAAAGTGATATCGCCGTCGTAAGTGACACCAGCCAGTTCGCGCCTGGTGTCCCGGCGATTACGTATGGATTGAGAGGGATCACGGCATGTGAAATCAAACTGACCGGCCCCGCGCAAGATCTCCACAGTGGTCTATTTGGCGGCTCCGTGGCGAACCCGGTCAATGTATTGGCCAAATTGATTGCCAGCCTGCATGATGCCGACGGCCACGTGCAGATTCCCGGTTTTTATGAAGATGTCCTGCCACTCTCCGAAGAAGAACGTACCCAGTTGGGCGATCTCCCTTTCGATGAAGCCGCTTTGTTTGACGCTTTAGGAGTCTCCGCCGGATATGGTGAGTCCGGGTTCAGTACACTCGAACGCCGCTGGGCGCGCCCCACTTGTGACGTCAACGGAATCTGGGGCGGTTATCAGGGCGAAGGTCCGAAAACGATTATCCCCTCCGAAGCGGGAGCTAAAATCAGTTTCCGACTCGTCCCCAATCAAAATGCGGAGAAAATTAACGCTTCGCTGAAAACCTTCCTGCAAAACCAGTGTCCTCCCGGTATCAAGTTCTCCTACCAGCAGTTCCACGGTTGCGGGGGGCTCGTTTTTGATCCCAATAGTGGCTGGATGAAGTCAGCCAGTGCCGCGATTGAACATGCATTTGGTGTTGCTCCAGTCTTCATTCGTGAAGGGGGTTCAATTCCGGTTGTCTCAACCTTTAAGGAAGTTCTGGGAATCGATACACTCCTGTTGGGTTGGGGACAGACTACGGATAATTTGCACAGTCCCAACGAGCGATTCAGCCTGGAGGGATACCGCCAGGGTACCCTTGCCTCCGCCCGCCTCTGGCATGAACTGGCCAGCCTGTAACCCACACTCGTTTTCCCCCTGATTCACCAGTTAATTAATAAACAGACGGACAAGATCGATGCTCGATTTGCAATACATCCTGGATAACCGTGAAGCCGTTCAACAGAACTGCGATAACCGGGGAATCACCGTCAGTCTCGACCGATTGACGGAACTTGATTCCGCGCGCCGTTTGCATATTCAGGAAGGGGACGAACTCCGACGCCAGCAAAAAGAAACATCAGGCGGCATTCCCAAAGCCAAAGATAACGACGAACGTCAGCAGTTGATTGCCAAAGGGAAAGAACTACGTGAGCAAATTGGCGCGATTGAAGCCAAACAAAAAGAGATCGAAGCCGAGCTTCGCACTTTACAAGCCGATATTCCCAACATGACCCATCCCGCTGCCCCTGTTGGCAAAACCGAAGACGACAGTCAAGTCGTCCGCACATGGGGTGAAAAACCGAACTTTGATTTTGAACCGCTCGACCATGTCGCCCTCGCGGAAAAACATAACCTGATCGATTTCGAAGCAGGCGGACGTGTAGCCGGGCATGGTTTTTATTACCTCAAGAATGAAGCGGTCATGCTGGAGCTGGCCCTCATTCAATACGCGGTCGAAAAAGTTCGCGCCGCCGGATTCAGCATCCACACCACACCTGACCTCGCCCGAAACGATGTCCTCGAAGGTATCGGTTTCAATCCACGAGGAAATGAGACACAAATTTATTCGGTCGAGAACAGTGACCTCAGTCTTGTCGCAACCGCAGAGATCACATTGGGAGGAGCCGAGAAAGATCAAATGATGGATCTCGATCAGCTTCCCATTCTGCGAGCCGGTATCTCACATTGTTTCCGTACCGAAGCGGGAGCCCACGGTCGTGCGGGACGGGGAATTTATCGCGTCCACCAATTTACCAAAGTAGAGATGTTTGCCTTCACGGCTCCCGAATCCACTGCTTCGGATGAAGTCCACGCGAAGATCGTCGGCATTGAAGAAGAAATCTTCCAGGGACTGGGGCTGCATTACCAGGTGATCGACACGGCGACCGGAGACCTCGGTGGTCCTGCCTATCGCAAATATGACCTGGAAGCCTGGATGCCCGGACGTGGAGAAGGAGGAAGCTACGGGGAAGTGACATCGGCTTCCAACTGCACCGACTATCAGGCCCGCCGCTTGAATATCCGCTGTAAAAACCCGAATGAAAAAGGGACGAAGTTTGTCCATACTCTGAACGGCACAGCCGTGGCCGTCACCCGGGCCTTGATCGCCATTTTAGAGAACTATCAACAGGCCGACGGGTCGATTAAAATTCCAGAAGTCCTGCAGAAATGGGTCGGACAGGACAAAATCGGTTAACCTCCAATTCGTGTTTGTGATTGAGCCAACTGCGATGACTCGTTTTCCCGGACGCCCCTCTTTTCCCGAACCGCTCACTTACGGTTCGCTGAAACTTCCATCGCGGTACCTGCTCTCTCCCCTGGCAGGATATACCAATCTCTCCTTCCGCCGCGTCATCCGGGAAATCGGAGGCGTGGGGCTCGCCACCACCGATCTCGTTAATGCTCGCGGGCTCCTCGAAGGCAGTCGCCGTTCCTTGCAGATGATCGAATCCCACCCAACCGACCGCCCCTTCGCCGTCCAGATTTTCGGTAGTGATCCCATCGCCATGCGGGATGTCGCCCTGTTTTTGCAGGAACGGGGGATTGATACGATCGACATCAACATGGGTTGTCCCGTAAACAGGATCGTCAAAGGAGGAGCCGGGGCGAGCATGATGTGTTCGGCAGAGAACACCATCTCACTAGTCCAGGGAGTGGTCGAAGCGGTTTCTATTCCGGTCACCGTCAAAATGCGACTGGGTTGGGACGACAAGCAACTGACGGCTCCGTTCTTCTCCCGCGAGTTTGAAAAAGTTGGCGTCGTCGCCGTCGCCATTCATGGACGGACCCGCGAACAAGGCTTCAGCGGTTCAGTAAATCGGGACGGGATCCGCAAAGTTGTCGAGGCAGTCGAAAGCATCCCAGTGATCGGCAATGGCGATGTGCGTACTATCGAAGATGCAGCCACGATGCTTCGCGAAACGGGATGTCACGGGGTCTCCATCGGTCGCGGCGCACTCGCCAACCCGTGGATCTTCCGGCAACTTTCTCAGTGGGAAGCTACTGGAAAGTATGATCCCCCCGGGAACTTTGTGGAACGATTTGCGCTCATGGAAAGACAGTTCGGATACCTGGAAGAACAACATGGCATCCAGCACGCATTGATCGCCTTCCGCAAAATCGGACACTGGTACCTGAAAGGGATGCAGGTCAAACCAGTACACCGCCACGAATTCCAGATGTGCAAAACCCGGGAAGAATTAATTTCCATTCTGAACAAAATCGCTGAACTCGGCCCTTCAAGGGGCACCAAAACCGGTTTACTGCCCGACATGCATGTTCCCGTTCCCTCAGGAGCGGTCGAGCGTTGGTAGGACAACTCTGGCTATCAACGGGTGGCACTGCTGGCTCGTCCAGCAGTGTGCTCTGTCACCCACTTTTACAGAGTGAGAACCAAGTCTGGCAAATACAGCCTGCAGTTTGATTGAAACAATAATCTGTATTCGTAGAACAGATAGCGACAAGAAGTATTTGCTGTACA
This sequence comes from Planctomycetaceae bacterium, assembly GCA_020426395.1. Lineage (GTDB taxonomy): Bacteria > Planctomycetota > Planctomycetia > Planctomycetales > Planctomycetaceae > Polystyrenella. The sequence goes on along the minus strand of JAGQQC010000189.1, from coordinate 2,819 downwards.
CTCTGCTTTTACACTGCTGGGCAAGCCAGCAGTGCCACCCAACCAGCTGACTTAGATCAATCAACGGGAAGTTCGGAGTGCTTCTGGGTGACCTCAATACGAACCTTGTTAATCTTGCGCTGATCGACGTCGAGGATTGTGAACTTCAAATGGTTCCAGTCGAGTATTTCGTTCTGATTGGGCACTCGATTAAGCAACGTGAGAATGAAACCGCCGATCGTGTCGTAATCCCCTTCCTCAGGCAAGTTGTAATCAAACTGCTCATTGAGATCATCGATATGAAGACGAGGATCCAGTTCGGCGATCGTCTCGGAAATAATTTCAATACCGCTTTCTTCTTCTTCGTCGTATTCGTCATCAATCTCCCCGACTATCTCTTCGAGGATATCTTCCATGCAGACCAGCCCTGCCACACCGCCATACTCATCGACGACCATCGCAATATGAATCCGTTCCTTTTTCATCGTTTCGAGCAGGGTATTAATTCCTGTCGTTTCAGGAACATACAGAGGTTGCCGAACCAGCTTTCTCAGCGAGAACTTATCTGCCTTTTCGGGAGTTACTTTGAGGAGGTCTTTGGCGTATAGGATCCCAATGATGTCATCAGTTGATTCACCAATAATTGGAATTCGGGAGTGCCCCGCTTCAACGACCTGTCGCCGGGTTTCCTCCAGTGAACTATCGACATGAATGCAGTCCATGTCAGTCCGAGGAGTCATAATGGAAGAGGTATCCTGCTCGGCCATCTCCATGACCCGATACATCATCGTTCCTGCATTATCCTCCAATACCCCTTCCCGCTGACCTTCGTCAATCACCGATTGTAATTCCTCGGCAATCGTTTCCGAGTCGGTCTGGGTCGGTTCCTGTTGGCCCGCCATGCGATGGATCAGCTTATCGGTCGACTCTGCAAACAGTACCAACGGCTGGCACAACACAAGTAACGGACTGAGTACCCGCCAACTGTGATACAAAATAATTTCCCCGGCAACCCGCGCAACCGACCAGGGAATTATGATAAAGCCAAAAAACATCCCCACGAATACAACCACTAACTCGGTGAACCATAACGTCGATTCCGATAGGGGTTGGCTTTCCAGTGAAGAGAAAAAGGGGCTCTGATTAAACAGAAATAGAGCAACGAACAACAGAAACAATATCCAGACATCAACCAGGATAATCATTCGATCCTGGGCTTTAAGTATGTCTCCGAAGCGGGACATCTGTTTTTTCTGTTCACAGATCGTTTCCAGCCGACTGCGGGAAAAATCGTGCAAGGAATAGCGAACCAGCAACAGCCAGAAGGAAGCCATTCCCCAGCAGGCAAGTAAAACGAAAAAGAGCGACAATGATCTGCTCCGGGTTCCAGATTAGTCGAGGGAGTTTTTAGGGGAAGAAGCAGGAAGTTCCCGACCGCACAACTTGAGCAGTTCCGCTTCTCGAACACGCATCACTGGTCGCTCGTCGTCAGTCAGGTCATCATAACCGAGCAGATGTAATATACCGTGTATGACGTACAGGATAAACTCATTTTCCGCCTTCCAGCCATATTCAGGAGCGGTTTCGAGGGCCATTTCGGCACTGATAATCAGTTCTCCCTCAATCCGCTTGCCTGCTCCACGCCGATTACTGGAAATCGCCTCCACCTGCTCCTCTTCCAGCAAAAAACTAAGTACGTCGGTATCATAATCGTGATTCAAATACTGGACATTCAGCTCACGTAAGGTCGGATTATCGACCACGACCAGACTGATTTCCGCCGCAGTCACCTGCTCATCGTTCAAGACGACATGAACGATCCGCTCCAATTCAATTTCATCCAGTTTTAATAAGGCTTGCTGGTTAGTGATCTCCAGTTGATACATCGATCTCAGTTTGCTCCCAGGGAGATAAGGACAAGCTTAATCCGGCTTGGCTTCCGGATACTTGATTCGGGCGTGATAGATACCAATTAGGGATTTGGTTAACGAATTCTGAATTTTGTTAATTTCCGTTAGCGTGAGACCGGAGTCGTCAAATTGTCCGTCCATCAATTTTTTCATGGTAATGGAATTCACGAGAGACTCAATACGCTTCGGAGTGGGATCGGTCAACGTGCGACTAGCGCTTTCAACCGAATCAGCCAGCATCATTACCCCCGATTCCCGGCTTTGGGGTTTCGGCCCGGGATAGCGGAAACTTGATTCGGAAACCTCCTCAACATGTTCCGGATCCTGCTCTGCATTGAGCTGCGCCCGACGGTAGAAGTATTCGACGAGCGTTGTCCCGTGATGCTGCTCGATGAAATCGATCAATGGCGGAGGAAGGTGATGTTTTTTCGCTAGATCTGCACCATCCTTCACATGCCCGATAATAATCAACGTGCTCATCGAAGGGGCCAGGTTATCATGCCGACTCGGTTCACCTGAACTCATATTCTCAATGAAGTATTCCGGTTTGAGCATCTTGCCAATATCGTGGAAGTACGCTCCGACCCGAACCAGCAATCCGTTCGCCCCAATCTGTTCGGCGGCAGTCTCTCCAATACTCGCAACGTTAATGGAATGGTTATACGTTCCTGGAGCCCGACGGACGAGTTCATTCAACAGCGGATGCGAGGGATCGGACATTTCCAGCAAACTGATATTGGTCACAACTCCAAACGTCGATTCGATAAATGGCAAACTGCCCGCAACAACATACCCGGCAACCAGACACCAGGCGGCTCCTTTCAAACTTTGAACATATCGACTGGAATTCGTAAAGAGCTGCGAAAGGGAATCGCTATCCAGAATGGCCAACCCCCAGTAAATGACGAACGATACCACAGCCGCCAGAAA
>JAGQQC010000188.1 GCA_020426395.1 Planctomycetaceae bacterium | reverse complement strand
CGAGCACAACTGGAAAATTCTTTACTTCTTGCGGTGACTGAAAAACGAACATTGCAAGAACTCGATCGATTGGCAGATCTGCTCTCGTAATCAAGTTCGTTTGCTTGTGTTGTCTAAACCAAAAGTTGGCCGCATTAACCATTCACGACATAAAGTTTTCATGAGAAATCAACACTCAACTCGTTCCATTTTTGATATTTCTCGTCCAGGTAGACGGGCAAGCCGTTTTCCGGAGCACCCGGCTAGCCCGGAAATTTCAGCAGTGGAAGAATTGATTCCGGCTGAATTCCTGGCGGAAGATCAGTCCCCTCTTCCCGAATTGGCAGAGTCCGATATCGTTCGACATTACGTGAATCTTTCCACGCTCAATATGTCGGTTGATACGCATTTTTATCCGCTCGGAAGTTGTACGATGAAATACAACCCGAAGCGGCATGAGCGCCTGGCTGGAGAACCCGGGTTGATCAACTTGCATCCCTATCAGCCGGAGTCTGTTTCCCAGGGAATGCTGCAAATTCTGTTTGAGTTACAGGAAATGCTGGCGGAAATTGCCGGGCTGCCTGCCGTCAGTTTGCATCCCGCGGCTGGTGCTCAGGGGGAGTTCACTGCGCTGCTAACAGCCTCTGCTTATTTCCGCGACAAAGGAGAAGACCGGACCAGGGTCATTTTCCCCAGTAGCGCCCACGGAACGAATCCGGCAAGCGCGGCTCTGGCTGGTTTTGAATGTGTGCAGTTGAAAAAGTCGGCTTCAGGGCTGGTGGATCTCGAAGAATTACGTGCGCATCTTGATGAGAAGACGGCTGTGTTCATGATTACCAATCCGAATACGATTGGTATGTTCGAACCGGAGATCGGTCGTATCTCACAATTGCTGCATGATGTGGGTGGATTGGTTTACATCGATGGAGCCAACATGAATGCCATTCTCGGGAAAACTCGCCCGGGAGATTTCGGTGGCGATATGATGCACTACAACGTGCATAAAACGTTCACTGGGCCACACGGGGCGGGAGGCCCGGGAGCTGGTCCGATTGCGGTTCGTGATTTTCTGGCCGATTATCTTCCTGCTCCTGTAGTGACCAAAGAAGTTGATACAGAAGGAAAAACAGTTTATCACCTGACGCGCCCGGCGAAGTCGATCGGACAGGTTCGCAGTTTCTTCGGAAACGTCGGAATCCTGTTGCGAGGGTATTTCTATTTGAAAACATTGGGAGCCGTTGGCCTGAGAGAAGTCTCCGAACAGGCGGTGCTCAACGCGAATTATCTTCTTTCGCAAATCAAGGATTTCTTGCCGGTTCCCAGTGGGGACTTGTGTATGCACGAATTTGTCGCTTCCGCCAGTCCGATTCTCAAGGAACGGGGTATTTCTGCGATGGATATCGCCAAGCGGTTGCTTGATTACGGGGTACATGCTCCGACAGTTTATTTCCCGCTTGATGTACCCGAAGCAATGATGATGGAACCGACGGAGACGGAATCGAAGTCAACATTGGATCGATACGCCGCGTTGCTGCGAACCATTGCCACGGAAGAAGATCCGGAAATGGTTCATCAAGCGCCGCACACAACTCCGGTTTGCCGTCCAGACGAAGTCAAAGCGGCCCGCGTACCCGTGTTGAAGGCAACCTTGCCTGATCAGTCGGCTGAGCCCAATGTTCGTCAGAATGTTCCTAATCAACCCGCCGCTGGTCTAACTGGGAAAACCCACTGATGCCTGCTTGTGAGTTGCTTCTCGACCTTCCGCCCCACTCCGGTGTCTGGAATATGGCGATGGATGAAGCACTCCTGGAACGGGCAGTTCAGGAAGGTTTGGCCACGGTTCGCGTCTACCGCTGGGAACTGCCCACTGTATCGCTCGGGTACTTCCAGAAGAATGAGGTTGATCCGTCCCTGGAACATTTGCCGCGCGTCCGCAGGTTAACTGGTGGTGGAGCCATTTTGCATCATCACGAGATTACTTATTCCTGCACGTTACCTGCTGACCATCCTTTGGCGGACGAGTCCGAGTTACTTTATGAGACGGTCCACGACGCGATCATTGGTTGTCTCAGGTCTTACGGTGTCTCACTGACGATGCGGGGAGAGACGGTGCATGCGGAAGGAGGATTTCATGCGGAACCTTTTCTCTGTTTTGGCCGACAGGATGCGCGCGATCTGGTGATGTCCGGCCAGAAAGTTCTTGGTTCGGCACAACGACGACGAAGGGGAGCCGTGTTACAGCACGGGAGTCTCGTATTGAAAAGTTCTCCCTTTGCCCCTGGTTTTCCAGGGATTCAGGATCTCCACCCTCAAGCCAAATTACCGAATGTGGAGGAACTGATGTCTGAATTGGGCCCGGTGCTTGCCAGTGCCTTACACGCCCAACACGAAGTGAATGAGATTAACGATTATTTGCTTGCCGAAGTCGAACGCTGGGCTTCAGAGAAATACCTGTTTTTGACTTGGAAACGCAAGTAACGGGAAAATGAAATATTGACTTTCCAGAATGGGAAGACAATTCTTTCCCCACATTATTTGCAAGCAAGCAAACTTGAAACTGGTACGGACCGTTTGGCCATTTCGAGTTGAAGTCAGCTCGAATCGGTCGATCAATCAAATCTGATTGACGATGCGAGGTGTTTTCAGTCGATTTAGTAATAATCAGGGCCATTCCCACGACGGACTTCTCTGTTTAGATCAGATTATCACTAGACGTCCGTCAGCAAACGGTCTTTAATTCCGGTTGAGGAGAATACTTCGCGTTATTCTTCAGAGAACAAGCAGTTCAATGGAGACATTGGTATCTGGTTCTCTTAGAATGACCAAGCATTCTCTAGCATCCTCTCATTTTCTGGTATTTTGTATATCTACCCAACTTACCACAATCGTGGTTTTTTAACAAACCGGTCGTTGACACTTAACTCATTGACTGGTAGCGTATTCGGCATATCTAATACAATCCCGTCCGAAATCTCTCTCCGACTAATTGGGGCATTCTCCCAGTAGTTCCTTATCAAAATCACATAACTAGATTTCCGGGATATTTTCATACTTTTGATGCATTTGCATCATTTTTTATTCATATCAATGTTTTATTATTCTGCCTTTGCTGCCTCTAGCTGATGCAACTCTTCTATTTTTAGGGGTATTTCTTTTTCATATCGGGTTATTCATTTTTTTCAGCCTAAAATTTGACATCTGCGGACATGGACAGTCACCTTTACCCGAAGGTCGACGAAAGCTGAGAACGTTCATTTGGAGTACCCTGTATGCTCACGGCTGAACTTAAAGTGGTAGGCGGGCGCCACCACGGAAGGATCATCCCTCTTAACACCTCGAAGTTCCTTGTAGGACGCGAACAAGACTGCCATCTTCGCCCAAACAGCGAAATGGTCAGCCGACACCACTGCGTATTTGTCCTGGACGATTACACCGTGCGGCTCCGTGACTTGGGCAGTACGAACGGTACATTCGTTAACAATCAGCGCGTTCGAGGGATTGTCACACTTAAGGCAGGTGACCTTATCCGGATTGGCAAACTTGATCTGGAAATATTGGTCAACGAGCCCTTATCCGATGATAGTGCCACTTCGCCGACGGAGACGGACACCGTTCGTCTTTCAGGTGGTGATACCTCTTTGCTGCCAGGTTTGACGGATCCACACGAAGCTCCGATTCATGGGGCGGGAGACACGACCGTCTTTATGCCAGCCATTTCTCCGACGCAATCTCCTGAACCGACGCAGTCTGTTGAAGAAGATTCTGCGGTTGAGTCGGACACTTCAACCCCAGAAGCACCTCAAGATGCTGTACCGGGTTCCAGTGAAATGCCGGTTTTCAATCCTACTCTGGGAGCTCCGGGAATGCCCCCACAAGGATACCCGCAGCAACCTCCCATGCCAGGAGGTTATCCGCAGCAGTATCCTCCCATGAATTACCCATATGGCTATCAGCCTGGAATGCCCCAGTATCCACAACCCGGCTATCCGATGATGCCAGGGGGATATCCGGGGTATAATGGTTATCCTCCACAGCAATCCGGATACGGTTTTCCGGTGCCTCAACAACCTGTTGCCGTTCCCGAGATGGAGTACGAAGAGTCTCCTGAGCCGGAAATGCAGAGTAAGGTGGGAAATGGAAGAGTCGAAGCACCGCCAGTCAGTCTACCCGACCCCTCCACAACTGGAGCGAAAGACGTCGTGGTGGGCTCAGATCCTTCACAGCCCAAACCGGAAGAGACTCCAAAGCAGAGTTCGGCTTCCGTTCCGGATGCCATTGATGGGATTCTAAAGCAAATGACCCAGCGAACCCCCGGACGATAGGGAGTGTCTTTTTTAGGTAACCCCTATTTTCAAGATCACCCGGGAAAAACGCTAAATCGTATAGTTGCTCTCGTTGATATTTCTGTCACAATCACCTGTAGTTCAGATTTCATAAGGCTCGCCAGATGATTCGTCGAAACATTACAATACTGATCGACAACATTATTTTGGCGCCGATCGTGCAGATTATTGCTGTACGAACTGCTACCGGGTGATTTTGAGGTGCATAACGATTTTTTTGAAATCAATTCAACCCTCAGGACACCCTCCTGAGGGTTTTTTGTTTGCAGGTCTGACCTGTATCCCCTGACACAACTCCGTTCGACTGCCCTGCTCCCCTTTACCTGAATTTACTCCCAGGCTTCCAGCGAGGTTTGGGAGAGTACCTTTTAAGTTTCATTCATCAGAATAGTCACAGACATGGCCCGGATTCAGCTTTATGACACAACCTTGCGCGATGGCAGCCAGGGGGAAGGTGTCAATTTCTCGCTGCAAGATAAACTTTCGATCGCCCGTATGCTGGATAAACTGGGGTTTGATTACATCGAAGGAGGTTACCCTCTTTCCAACCCGAAAGATGCTCAGTTCTTTCAGCAGATTGCCGATGTCGAACTACAGCATGCCAAAATTGCGGCGTTTGGAATGACACGCCGTAAAGGGGTCGCCGCTGAGGATGATGATTGCATGCGGGCGCTCCGCGATTCTCAGGCTCCGGTGATCACCGTTGTCGGCAAAACCTGGGATCTGCATGTCACCGAAGTTCTGCGAGTTGATCTGCAAGAAAACCTCGCCATGATTCGGGACTCAATCGCCTTTCTGAAAGCGGAAGGTCGAGAAGTCGTCTACGATGCCGAGCACTTTTTTGATGGTTTCAAAGCGAATCCCGATTACGCCCTGCAAACGATCAAGGCTGCGGAAGAAGCGGGAGCGGATATCATCGTTCCGTGTGATACGAATGGGGGGAGCCTCCCCGACTGGGTCGAAGAGGCGTTGCAGAAAGTTCAGACGGAGATCAACATACCTGTTGGGATCCATTGCCATAACGATTGCGAACTGGCTGTTGCCAATTCACTACGTGCTGTTCAAACGGGAGCAATTCAAGTTCAAGGAACGATTAACGGACTCGGAGAGCGCTGCGGCAACGCCGATCTGATCAGTGTTGCGGCGAATTTGTCGCTTAAGCTGGGCTATGATGTCCTCAACGAAGGTGGAATCGGTCATCTCACCGAGCTTTCCCGGTATGTGTACGAGTTGGCGAATATGAATTTCCGCTCCGGCCAACCGTTCGTGGGGATGTCCGCCTTTGCACACAAAGGGGGAATGCATGTATCCGCCGTGAACCGCGTGGCGCACAGCTATGAGCATATTGAACCGGAAACAGTCGGTAACACCCGACGGATTCTGGTGAGTGAGCTTTCAGGTCGATCCAATATCGTGGCCAAGACGAGCAAATACCAACTCGATCAGGATCAGCAGTTGATGAGCCGCATCTTAAACCGGGTGCAGGATCTGGAGAACGAAGGATATCAATTTGAAGCTGCCGAGGCCTCCTTTGATCTATTGGTGATGAAGGAAGCCGGGAATTATCACTCCCAGTTCAAACGAATTCATTACCGAGTCAACGTAAAAACGGTTGAGAATGAAGAACCGGTAACCGAAGCGACGGTGAAAGTTTCCGTCAACGGCGAAGTCTACCACGAAGTGGCCGAGGGAGATGGGCCGGTGAACGCATTGGACCAGGCTCTCCGAAAAGCACTCACGGTTTGTTACCCCAATCTGGCGAGTTTGCATCTGGTGGACTACAAAGTCCGGGTGATCAATTCGACGGAAGGGACCGCCGCCCGAGTCCGCGTCGTGATTGAAAGTCAGGATGAAAAAGAGGTGTGGAGCACAATCGGGGTCAGCGAGAATATCATCGAGGCGAGCTGGATTGCCCTGATCGACAGCGTCGAGTACAAACTACTCAAGGATGCGGGTACATTCGCCCCCGAACGAGTCACCGCTACAGCTAAAAATTAACCACTCGATCTTCCGACCTTTGTATTTTCTTTAGTAACGCTCTGGACAGGCTCGATTCAGCAGCCCCTCTGGAGAAGGGATTGTCTCCTTACTATCCTTTGAGCAAACACGAACACCATGACCACTGAAATCCCCAAGCAGTACGATCCACAACAAGCCCAGCAGAAATGGTATTCCTTCTGGGAAGAAAATCATCTGTTCGATGCGGAGCCCGATCCGAATAAAAAACCGCATACGATTATGATTCCCCTCCCCAACGTGACGGGGGCTCTCCATATGGGACATGCTCTCAACGGCACGATTCAGGACTTGCTGACTCGCTGGCGACGAATGCAAGGTTATGTCGCTCTCTGGATGCCGGGAACCGACCATGCGGGGATCGCCACGCAGGCGGTTGTTGAACGGCGAATGCTTGAAGAAGAAGGTCTCACCCGCCATGACATCGGTCGTGAGGCGCTGGTGAACCGAATCTGGATCTGGAAGGATGCGTATGAAAACCGAATCCTCAATCAACTAAAAAAATTGGGAGCAAGTTGTGACTGGCGGCGAACCCGGTTCACACTCGACGAAGTTTGTTCCCAGGCTGTTCGGCGTACCTTTTTCAAATTGTTTGAAGATGGGTTGATCTATCGCGGCAAACGGCTCGTCAATTGGGATACCTATCTGCAAACAGCCGTCGCGGATGACGAAGTTTTCAGCGAAGAGGTCGATGGACATTTCTGGACATTCACCTATCCGGTCGTTGGTTCGGATAAAAAGATCGCTTTCTCAACGACACGCCCGGAAACAATGTTGGGTGATAGTGCGCTGTGTGTGCATCCCTCGGACGAGCGCTATGCGGACTTAGTCGGCAAGAGTGTGCGGATCCCGGTAAATGGCCGTGAAATTCCGATTATTGCTGACGCCCTGCTCGCCAAGATGGAGATGGGAACGGGAGCGGTGAAAGTTACACCCGCTCACGATCCCAACGACTATGCCTGCGGAATGCGACATGATCTGGAGATGATCAATATCCTGAATTCCGATGGCACGATGAATGAAAATGCCGGGAAATATGCGGGACACGATCGCTATAAAGTACGAGAAGCCATTGTTGCCGAAATGGAGACGATGGGCTTTTTTATTGAGGTCGAAGCACGCAAGATCGACTTGAAACATTCAGATCGTTCAAAGACTCCCGTGGAACCCTATCTTTCCGATCAATGGTTTGTCCGGATGGATGAACTGGCGCAGTCGGCGATGGATGCCGTCGAAGATAATCGTGTCCGGTTCTTTCCCGCCCGATATCGAAATTCCTATCTCGATTGGCTGGGAGAAAAACGGGATTGGTGTATCAGCCGGCAATTATGGTGGGGGCATCAGATTCCGATCTGGTACTGTTCCACTTGTACTGAGGCGGATCTGAAAGCGGCCTTCGGTGACCGAGAGGATATCTGCTACCGCCTTGATGAAGAGAATAATGTCTGGTTGATCTGCGCTGAAGGAGATCTGGAGGAGGACGCACTTGGTGGAGAGCATCAACTGGTCCGGGATGAAGATGTGCTCGATACCTGGTTCAGCTCTGCTCTCTGGCCGCATGCCACCTTGGGGTGGCCGAATTTGGACCAGAACCCACCGATAAACGATTCCGCAGAGTTCATCAACACTCCGTCTGGCAAAAACGAAGTGCTCGACTACTTCTATCCGGGCAATGTTCTCGTAACCAGTCGTGACATTATTACGCTGTGGGTTGCACGCATGGTGTTGACTGGTTTGTACAACATGAAAGACATTCCGTTTGGTCATGTCTGTATTCACCCCAAGATTCTCGATGGCTTTGGTCAAACGATGTCCAAGTCGAAAGGGAACGGGGTCGACCCGATGGATCTCATCGACAAGTATGGAACCGATGCCGTTCGGTTTACCATTGCTTCGTTCGCGGGAGAAACACAGGATGTGCGGTTGCCGGTTGGGTATGAATGCCCCGAATGTGGTGAAGTGATTCCGCAGAAACTGGAACATCAGAAGATGATTCCTGCGGGAGGAGAGAAACCGCGGATCGACTGTCCGAAATGTAAAAAATCATTCCAGTTCTCCAGCCCCTGGTTCGAGCCCGATCCAGATGCCAAAGTGGCGCGCGTGGTCAGCGAACGGTTTGAAT
>JAGQQC010000187.1 GCA_020426395.1 Planctomycetaceae bacterium | reverse complement strand
TTTTCTGGTCGCGGCCAAAGCATCAAATATCATTATCCCGAGCGAGCATGAACTTCTCAATGTCGGTTTCCGTTAACGGGGGATACATGAACCCTCGAATGCGAATCAGTTTGCCATCTAATTCACTCAACCAGTCTGGAAAATGCTCAGCGGCATCGATCGGAACAGGTTCCATATTAAGGACTTTCAACAGGTCGATGTCATCATAATTGACCTGCAACGCCTTTTCTTTTCCAACCGGCTTGAAATTTTTTTCTTTGACTAACAACTCAATTTTACGGAGGGTCACGACTTCCGGGCGAGGAGCTTTTACAGGGGCTCGTTTCGGGCTCTCTGAATCAGTCACCTCATCAGTAGTAGGCGAATTCTTGATCAGGGACGTTTGCACAACCGGGGTTTGGGCTATCGGATCAGCGGAGAGAGCCTCTGTTGAAGACGGTTCTTCTCCAAGCGAAGGAACGTCTGATTTCTGAGGTTCAGTGGGCTGGACAACTTCAGGCGCTTGTTGTGGCTCAGATTCTTGCTGCGGAGGTTCAACTTGCTCAGTGGAAGCCATCGCACTCGAAGTGGAAACGGGAACTACGGAGGGAACCGGCTTCTCATTATTCGATGAAGCGGGCTCAGGACTACACCCAGTCAGAAAAAGGGGCCCTAGAAACAGGGCTCCCCAAACCAGAATGAGACTCTCAGTTGGCCGCAAGTTCAGAAGATAATTTCTCATTCTGCTCCGAAGGACGTTTTTGCACGTCCGAAATGAGTCGCTTCCATTACGTAGACTGGCTGTCCCGGAGGAGCATCTGGATAAGCCCGCAAAGTACCCGCCACAGCCACTAAACCTTCTCGGTAATCAATCCTCTGCCCCCCCTGCATGATAACCTGCATGTTATCGTAAGCAGCAGGATCCCCACCAAAGCAACATTTACCGTTGTCTTTCAGCAGGATGAATTTTTCGAGATTTGTACCCGTATTTGTATTCCACATATAGCCTTTGAGAAAGACCTGTTTATCAACATAGTTCTCCGCGACATCCTGGGGAATCGACCGTCGTCCGCCAGCCCCAACATCAAATTGCTTTGCAGAAATATCCTGCGAGAAGTGAACGCGGAGATACCCTTCGGGAACCTCTGTCGCATAGGCGTACGCGTGGGAGGTAATTCCCAACACAAAACAGGCAGCGGAACCATACAGTCCGGTGCTGGCCAGACCTTTTCCGCCGTAGGCGCCATCTCCCTTACGGATGGTTCGGACCGCAACCCAACTCACGACAACTCCAATCAAGGCGACAATCACGCCGACCACCGACAGGAAGGCAGACAAGCTGAAGACAGCCAGGGCAACTGCCACGGCAGCCGTCATGGGGATTGGTTTGTAATCAAAATCGTTTAGCTGAGCATCCTGCGATACAAACGCAGAATCACCAGAGAGAGAAGTAACATCTTGCGTTGACATGGTCTCAAACCCGATTAGAAAAGCGGACCGCAAGTATACATACGGCCACACCCGAAGAAAAATAGTAAATATAAAGAATCAGGAATCCCAATCATATCAGGATACAGGGGCGTTTCCAGTATCGATGTCTCAATTCAGAGGAATTGAATGGGGCGGAAAACTACTGTTTTATACGACCTGCTCAGAAGCCCTGATTGAAAAAATCACCGCAAATGGACAAGCTGGACATTCAAGCCGATCGAAATGCATCCGGGATTTTTCATGTGGATGCTCTGCAGACACTGAAAATCCGCAAGTTATTTATCTAAAGAGACTTACATCACTCTGATAAAACATCGGCCACATTGGTTCGATAAGCCGTCATCCCGGGCAAAAATCCAATCAGAATGGCCAGAAGCAGCAATACTGGGAATAAAGTCAACTCCAGTGGTTCAAACGCATACCGGTCGATGATCAGGCCTGTACTATTTTCGATGATCGGTGCTCCCACGAAAAACAATCCATGCCCGAGCAGCAGCCCCAACAGTCCCCCTCCCAGACAAAGCAAAACCGACTCCGTCAGAATGATGGCGAAGATGGTCTGCCGCTGTGCTCCCAGGGATCGCATGATGGCAATTTCCCGACGGCGATCGGCCATCGAATTATAAATGCTGACAAAAATTCCAATCCCCGAAACAATGATGATCAACGTGATCAAAACAACCATAATCTTCTGCACATTACCGATCAGACTCTGCATCAGGTCCGTCATTACTTGCGTCGGATTTACGGCTTGGGCCTGAAAGCCTGTTTTGAGTTCGTTCATGAAGTTATACGCCGCATAGTCGTCCTGGTCCCGCATCATCACAAAAACGGAGGTGACTTCTTTTAACTCATCCGGCAGATCATGATGATGGTGATGATGGTGGGCATGATCGCCTCCTTCTTCTTCTCCATGATCATGATGGTCTCCACCGGAAGCGGCGAATTCTCGCAATTCCTTGATCCGCTTCTCTCCCCCCGGAACACCATCCGGATAAAACTTCTGAAGTTGGTCAATCGCCTCTTCGACCGGTTTGTCATGATCGCCAAGTTGATAGAACCCCTTGAGATTCACAAAGACCGTCCGGTCATTCGGAGTTCCTGTTCTGGCTAGAATGTCCACCACGGTGAACTCTTCGTCATGGGTATGCCCCACATCGGCTCCACCATGTACCAATTTGAAAGTGGAACCAATGTCCCAACCATTCTGCTTAGCCACCTCAGCACCAATAATGGAATCAAAACTTCCGCTGAAGCCATTCTTCGCTTTTACTTTGAACTTTTTCTTGTCTGCATAAGGCAATTCAAAGTAACGACTCACAGTCCCCACAATCGGAAACGCACCTTCCTGGGTCACATCCCCGAGTGCAATTGGAATCGCTTCTTCCACCCGGGGGTCATTCTTCAACTGCAAGTAATATAGATAAGGGAGGTTTTCAATAGGAGGACTGACCCGGTAAACAGAACTCAAGACAAGATCAACCTTGCTCCCTTTCGGACCGACAATCAGTTGATAATGAGCCCCTGTTTGTTTGAACGATTTTTCAATCACCCCGTAAAAGACTAGCACCGCGACCATCAACATCACTCCCAAAGCCATGTTGAACGCAGTTAAGGAGGAAGCCAGGCTGCGCTGACGAATACTTTTCCAGGCGATATGAATAAGACTCATGAGGAATATTCCGGCTGATTAAACGGGACCAAGAAATCATTCCCGTTTTCAATTTCGAGCAACAAAGAAATTTTGGAAAGTAGGTAACGAACAACTTGCAGGGCGACTCATTTTTACTTGGAGGCTGTCGCCAGCAATTCTTCCGGTTTATTAAAGTCAGATAATGTTTCAACTCGATCAAATTGCCTCGCCACTTCTTCGGAGTGGGTCACCAGCAGCAAAGTAACGTGATGTTCTTTGCAGACATCCCGAATCATTCGTAACACGTTGTTCTGATTACGCGAATCGATACTGGCCGTTGGCTCATCAGCCAGGAGCAGTTTCGGTTTATTGGCGAGTGCTCGGGCAATAGCAACCCGTTGTTGTTCCCCAACAGAAAGTTTGCTCGGCTTGTGGGAAAGGCGATGTTTCAATCCCACTTCGTCCAGCAGGTCAATCGCGTGAGCACGATTCGACTTCTGTCCTGAAAAACTCATCCCGAGCAGCACATTTTCCAATGCTGTAAAAGCAGGAAGCAGATTAAACGTCTGAAAGATATAACCAATCTTCATCGCCCGAAACCGATCGCGGGCGGGCTCACCAAGCCCGGCCAGATTGACCTGATCGATGATCACTTCACCGGAATCGGGCGTGTGAATGCCGGAGATCAAATGGAGCAGGGTGGTCTTTCCACCACCACTGGAGCCAACCAGGGCAACCTGCTCTGCCTGTTTCAGTTCAAAGTGATCAATATTGATAATCGGTAAAGGATTACCGTCCGGTTCCCGGAACGATTTTTTCAGTCGGCGAAGAAGTAAGGACATAGTAATAATTCTGACTGATAACAAAACGGATTATGAAACAAAGAATGCTTGCCGCTTCACTTCAAGAAGAGCGTACACGATCGCCTGGGGCCAGTATAGCAACCCGCGGCTTTATTGCAACTCTATTGCATTAAAGAACAATTAAGACTCTCCTACATGAATACGCCTATTGGCTCCAACGATGTTAAGTAAAATAGAGCGAAGAACTTAGTTTTCCGTAATCAACGGAACAAACCGGCAGCGACACAATTCTTCCTTACGAATCTGCTCCCCCTGCCGAGTGAGCCGATACATAATCTGCACCGGCTCAACACCAACCGGAATCACCATCCGCCCTCCATCTGCCAATTGATTAAGTAGTGCTTCGGGCAAGGAAGCGGCACAGGCCGTGACGATAATCGCCTCATACGGAGCATGAGACTCCCACCCTTGAGCTCCATCACCAGAATGGAATTCGATATTGGTGTACCCAAGCTCGGTCAGCAGTTTCCGTGCGGATAAGGCGAGTTCTTCAATCCGCTCAACCGTAACCACCTGTTGACATAAATGCGCGAGAACCGCAGCTTGATACCCACTACCCGTCCCAATTTCCAGGACCGTTTCCGTGCCCGTCAACTGTAAGGCCTCGGTCATCAGGGCCACAATATAAGGCTGGCTGATGGTCTGCTCGGAACCAATGGGCAGGGCATTATTTTCATACGCCCTGGAAATCAGCGATGGAGGAACAAATCGTTCCCGGGGCGTCTGACGGATCGCCTCCAGGACTCGCTCATCTTGAATCCCTTCCGAGCGAAGTTGACGAACCAGTTGTTCTGCTTCTTGTTGGAAGGACATCGAATTCTCCTTCTCAGTCTGATCCTCCAGCGGACACCGGGCTGCTGACAGGCAACGGAGGAAGGGGTTCTTCCAGGAGCCCCCGGGTCTTGCGGAGCACAATCACTCCCTCAATAACCATCCATATCTGGAGAGCCAACGTCAGCATGCCTATAAAGAACAGTAAATGTTTATTGTTCCACTCCCAGGCAGCCCCGCCGTTCACCATTTCTTGCAAAGGCCAAAACCAGCCGGCCTGAGAATTAAACATATTCCAGCAAAGGGCATAGGCGGGCATGATCAACATGAACACCATCGGAATTGCCGCGAACCAAATCGGTTTGTTTCGTCGCCACAAGTAAATGACAATCACCATGAAGGCTAACCCCGCCAGCAACTGGTTCGTCGCCCCGAAGAGCGGCCAGAGGATTAACCCCCCCGTACCATAGGGTTGTCCCTGGGCAACAGGCAGCATCGCCATACTACAAGCGAGAAAGACGGCCAAGCCAGTTGCGATGAACCGATTATCGAGAGCCGGAATCCGTAGCGTTTCACCAATTTCCTGAATCACATATCTTTGTAGCCGTGTCGCGGTATCTAGCGTTGTGGCCGCAAAACAGGCAACGAGCACGGCAATGAGACCAATTCCGAATTTTAGTGGGATGCCGATTTGATAGAGGAAATTCGCCCCTCCTTCCACGAAAGCCCCCACCATATTCGCAAGCTCGAAATCGCTGTAGGTTTTGACTGATTCGCTGAAATAATGGGACTTCCAAGCCGCTTCTCCTGTAAGAGTCGTACTTAGCGTCGCTTCCTGAATTAATGGATCGGAAGTCGCGGCGTATTCAATTTTGCCCATCCCCACCCCGGCACTACAAGCCAAAATCACGAGAACAGCGAGCCCCCCCTCGAGCAACATCGCTCCATAACCCACGTATTGGGAATCTGTTTCCTTATCGACCTGCTTACTGGTGGTCCCACTGCTCACCAGGCAATGAAACCCGCTACACGCTCCACAGGCAATTGTGATAAACAGGAAGGGAAAAATTGGAGGAGTCCCCGGCGGAAGCTCCGAGGCAATCATAGGAGCACTTTCGGCCATATTTGCCTGTCCTGTTCCGGCAGCGACGAAAACTCCCACAACCAGTAGAACCAATGCTAGTACAAGTTGTTGACTATTAATAAAGTCGCGAGGTTGCAGCAACAACCAGACAGGAAGCACCGAAGCTAGATAGCAGTACACGAATAAAATCAGCGTCCAGAAGACAATCGGATTGACACTTTCCGGATCCAGCGAAATTGGCCAGTAATAGGCACCGACGTAAACGGCTCCATAAAGGATCACCAGCGAGATCAACGAGGGGACCACAAGATTTCCATTAAATCGATAGGCCCAAACCCCCATGATCACCGCCAAGGGAATCACAATCCACGTTGAAAGGACAGACTGTGGATAGTTCTTGAAGATCAGGGCTATGACCAGACCAAACACTGCCAGAACAACGGTCAACGCGGCAAAAAGAACTAGTAGAAAAAGCAATCTCGCGCGCGGGCTGATTAATCGTCCGGCCACTTCCCCCACGGTCTGTCCCCGGTTTCGCAATGAGATCACCAGGCTTCCGAAATCGTGCACAGCTCCGACAAAAATCGATCCGAGGAAAACCCAGAGCAGGGCAGGGAGCCATCCCCAGAAAACGGCAATCGCCGGCCCGACGATGGGTCCCGTTCCGGCAATGCTCGTGAAATGATGGCCAAAAATTACATTCTTTTGGGTGGGAACAAAATCGATATCATCCCGCAATTGATGGCTGGGGACATCGGCAACCGGGTCGAGCCCGAAAATCTTCCGGTTCAACCACTTCCCGTATGTATGGTATGCAACCAAATACCCTACCAGCGAACCTAAGGCAATCAGCAGGGTTAGCATTCTCAAGAACTCCCAGGTGTGACACTTCTTAATAAGGTAAATAATCTAACAGTAGGCCGTTCCCTTACCCAGCCTGTACCAGAAATGGCGGAGAAGTTTGTTCAAGCCTGAACTTTCAATTGTAAGCGGTTGCCGAACTAGTTTCAGCCAACACCATGAAAAATATTGTCTGAGCAGACCATTCTCTAAGAAAGATGTATACGGAAGAATCGCTTTGAGCGAAGAAAATTCTTCTTCCGCGCGCGAACCAGTTCGATTCTCAAATCTTTCTCGACAAGAGGGGAAAAACCTGTCCGGGTGGCGCCTCACTGATTACGGGAACGATATAACCGGCACAATACTCCCTGGTTACCAACTCTTGGTATTTACCTGATTTTAACCAACAAGTAGAGACAACTTTTCCTATTTCTTTTGCCGAACTTAAAACTACTTACTCTGTTCAAAACCTGATCGAACTACAACTTGAAAGCCCATCGACGACTGTCCCTAGCGAGACGCTGACAGGGTCATGTTTAACCTGCTTTCCGTAACAAGGTTTGCTCAGTCAAAATCAGACAACAAGAAAGTGGGGCCATTTCTACCAGTTTCACACAGGGAAACGATCCACACAATACAAACACACTTCTGGTAGAACATTCACTTCACTTGTTGCAACATAAATTTCAGGCAAAGGTTCGGAACGCGTGCTGGTTCCAATCACGGATGTCCTCAGATCAAATCGATTGATCCAGGCATCTCGGGTGGCCGTTGGTCAGAAATGGTTTTCTGCTCAACTAACCTTTGCCTACTGACAGGTTGGCGAGTCCGATTCTTTTTGCTGTCGGAGAAGCGAACTTGAACAAACCTGTTCAAAACACGTCATTATGGAGATTCATATTTACACCCAAAGATTGTCCACCTCGCAACCTGGCACACATTATTCGCGGGGAGTTCGGAATCTTGAGAAGGAGTTCACCTCATGCTGGTTTTATCACGTCAACGTGACGAAAGCATATACATAGGAGACGACATCGTCCTCACTGTCGTCGACATCCGGGGAGACAAGGTTCGGCTTGGAATTAAAGCACCGAATTCTGTCCCGGTTCACAGGGAAGAAGTTTACGAGGCGATTAAAAAAGAAGCTGGGGAGCAACAAGCAATGCTCTCGCAGCCGGAAAGAAACATCGCCTGATTTCTCGCCTGCCTAAGATCGATCTCGCAATACAGACGACCCACTCAAACCATCCCGTTGAGTGGGTCGTTTTTCGTTTTGATCGCTCCGACATCCCAATAGGGATCAGATTGCCCATACCAATCCAGCTTGCTGCTTCTTTGCCCCCGAGACTTAACCTGGCTGTATACTTCGCGCACAATGGATGCTGTGAGGAAAATCGTCTTTCATGCGCATACGAAAACCCTTCGGACCAGAAGCTTCGATACAGAAGTAAAGTCTGGCCACGAAACAGGATTGGCCAATAAAGGAAACTGGAGAATGTCAGAATACTTTGTCGATAAATCGGGTTGTAAGGCTCAGGAAATATTTCCGGGTATCACCATCAAAACAGCCGCGGCAGAAAAGATGATGCTAAGCTGGGTTGATTGTCAACCGGGGGCGATTGTTGAGCTACATTCCCATCCCCACGAACAAGTAGGGGTGGTTATAGGGGGGAGAGCTCGCTTCATCATTGGTGATGAACAACGGGTACTGGAACCGGGAGACCTTTATCGAATCCCGGGGGGCGTTCCGCATAAAGTGATCGCCTTGGATGACGGTGCACAGGCTCTCGATATATTTTATCCGATTCGAGAAGAC
>JAGQQC010000186.1 GCA_020426395.1 Planctomycetaceae bacterium | reverse complement strand
ATCTGATCGTTAATGAACCCGGCAACCTGATCCGGCGGAACGGCGTCAGGCAGGTTCGGATCGAACAGTTCCAGAAAATGACGGAATCCTTTTCGTTCTGCTTCTTCCCGGAAAAGTTTGTACTGCTCAAGAGCATGCATGTCGAGATCACGATCATTATTGAAAGTGATCGAGTAAAGAGCCAGGTCGACTCCCAACTTCCGCTCGGCATCAGTCGGATCGAGCCGACCACTCATCATGTGATCAATCGAAGCGGATCGAAATGGTTTCGAGGCCTCTTTGAACGATGTACCTCCCCGCGGAATGTGTACGTCAGTCGTGTCATTCCCCCGAGCGGCGGGGGTCAGTGCGGAGTTTTCGAACAGCTTCTCTTCGATCACCAGTTGTTCTGCAGTCGAGGCGGACATCAACATGATATCGACGATCCCTTGCGAGATCACTTCCCGAATTTGACCCCGGTATTCCGCCAACGTTTTATTACGTCGTTCTCCCGTGATCTGATCGATGTACAAGCCGGGGGCGCTCAGTCCAAAGGCCATATCGGCATCTTTGGCATCGGCAATAATGAACTCGGACGAACCGCTGGGATCCGCATGAATCGAATTCAGTTTTCGATCAAGGCTTTTCTGCATTGGGATAATTTCTGGAATTTATATCGAACCACCAAGGCACCAAGACACAAATGACCGACATTTTCAACTTCAGTTCTCGAAGCAATCGCAAAACTAATTTGATGAGTTTGTTTTAACTAAAAGAGCTGAGATTGAATTTCGCAGGAGATGATCGAGTGATACCTTAATTATTCCCCACAAATTCTTGGTGTCTTTGTGCCTTGGTGGTTCTAATTTAATTAATTATGTCTGAAATGTTGAAACAGCTTCATCCATCTTGCTCTTTCGTGATCAAGCCATCGCTATAAAACTTTTTCGATCGTTTCCCGAAGAACTTTGCCGCTGTTTTGAATACCGCGGACTTCCTTCGGCCACAATTCGATTTCGAGTTGACTAAGCACACCCGCACGGCCAACAACGGTGGGAACGGAAAGGCAGACATCGCTGATTCCATACGCTCCATTCTGGAGAGAGGAAATCGGCAGGATGCGACGTTGATCGAGGGCGATGCTGTGGATGACATCGGCAATGGCCACTCCCACCGCAAAACCGGCGCCACCTTTTTTCTTGATCACCTCAGCTCCACTGCCACGGGTTTTGGATTCCACTTCGGCGAGAACATTGGGAGTGCAGCCGGGGAACTTGTCGATCGGCATGCCGGCGATTTGCGCCGCCGACCAGATTGCCACCATGCTGTCACCATGCTCACCCAGCATCAGGGCAGAAACCTGTGTCGGGGGAACGTTGAGTCGTTTCGCGAGAATGCCGCAGAACCGGGTCGTATCGAGTGCCGTGCCTAAACCGATTACTTGTGAACAGGGCAGCCCCAGTTCTTTAACCGCGAGATAAGTCAGCACATCAACTGGATTCGACACGACGAAGCAAATCGCATCCTTCTTGACTCCATGTGATTTGACATCGGCCAGAATCTTTTTGAAGAGTTCTACATTCCGGTTGATCAAATCAAGTCGGCTTTCATCTGGTTTACGACGCAGCCCGGCGGTGATCACGATCACGTCGGAATCTTTCACCTGCTCCGTTCCTCCCGAGACAATAACTTGATCGGAAAGAAGAGAACTTCCGTGTAACAAATCGAGTGCCTGACCTTCCGCCACATCCGGATTCACATCGATGAGAGCGATCTCTCGAACGATTCCCGCCGCTTGCAACGCAAATCCGGCACAAGAACCAACGAGTCCTCCACCACCAATAATGCTGACTTTCATGATGTCGTTATTTCTGTATTTGAGTTTTTCTGTTTTCGTAGGTCAGGCACTGCCTGACGAACTTTCTGAGCGATACTTATCATCCTGATCGTGACTGACGTTTTTACGATTCGCAACTCGTCGGAATTCCTTCCGATGCCGTTACTCTTTCACCTATTTTCCGAAAGACTTGATCCTTGTCGTCTATCACTCCGCATGATAAGTCAGGCAGTGCCTGACCTACCTAATTCAGGTTCAATAAACCTACTTACGGGCATCCAAAGCGGCCATCACTTGTGTTGTGATTGCCTGAACGAGGTCGTTCATGTTGCCATTACTGGAACCATTGCTGGACAGAACCGGAGGAACACCGTTGTTACCCTGCGCGGCTTGCAGATAACCGGGGTAACTGGGGGCCGCTTCAAAGGCACGCTGCACCGGAATTTGCTCGTTGTATCCTTCCCGGAAAGCGCTGTTTCCGCACAGATCGCAATCTTCAACATGGAAACGAGGATCGTCAAAACCAAGTTTCTTTTTGAGATCCAGCAGTTCCCGTTGTTCCCCTTCGGTGAAGTAGTTGATCTTACCGAGTTGTTTTGAGAGGATCAGAATTTTGCAATACGCATCCAGGATCTCGGTTTTCCAGTAAGCATCTTCGAGGTCTTTTCCGAAGGTGACCGTTCCGTGACCCGTCAGGATAATCGTGTTCGTCGATTTGAGGAACGGTTTCACCGTGTCGGCGAATTTCTGTCCGCCTGGAGTTTCATAAGGAGCCATCGGCACTTCACCCATGAAAACTTCCACCTCGGGAAGCACACACTGGGGAATCGGCTCGCGGGCTACTGCGAACGCGGTGGCATGGGGGGGATGACAGTGCACGACTGCTTTGACATCGGGACGTTCTTTCATGATCGTCAGATGCAGCAGAATTTCACTGGTCCGTTTCTTTTTACCGGCCAGTTGATTTCCATCCAGATCGACCATGCAGATATCTTCGGGTTTCATAAACCCTTTGCAGATCATCGTGGGAGAACAGAGGACTTCGTTTTCACCCACGCGAATACTGATGTTTCCATCATTCGCCGCGGCGAAACCTTTGTTGTAAACCCGCCGTCCGATCTCGCAGATCTGTTCTTTCAGTTTCGGGTTGTTGAATTTGCTGTTCCACTGATTTGACATGAGTTTTCCTCTGGTTGTGAAATACGATTTCAGGCAAATGTGTTATGTTGGTAGTTCAATTTATTTCGATGAAACTTCGACGTGATCCAGAATCGCAGCAGCGTAGGCATCAATCGGTTTCTGTTCAGGACTAAACGGGGCCGACGCTTCTGCTCCTTCACTGACGGCAATCCGGCAACCGGCGTTGCAACCAAGTTCGTCGTAAACGACGAATGGTTCACCTCTCCCTGTTTTCTTTCCCAGCAGCCCCTCTTTCGTGAGAGGAACGGCCAGTACCCAGCGTGCCCCTTGCAAAGAAGGGTAAAACTGAGAAAGAGTGACTTTTCCAATGACTTCTGCGATTCGCATCGCCTCGGTCCCTTTGTGATTTATTGTTCAAATAGTTCGCACTAACTGGCGAAGTTCCATGTAACTGACAGTTTTGGCATCGAGACAAATCATGTTGGGCTGAAAACTCGACTTGAGTTGTTTCAACCGCTCGGCCGATTTGGTCGCAACCGCTCGTACCTGATTGTTTCGATTCGCGAGACAGGCCACCTGTTCCGGTTCACCCGTCAGTACCATCACTCCTGCCGCTTCACCACGACAGAGAATGCTGATTCCCTCCGTAGCCGCTGCGGAAATGTTGTCCGTCCGTTGGCGTGTCCATTCAATAGCGCCCCCTCGATTCATTTCAGTCCAGCAACTTTCAAAGGTTGGACTCGAGTCAACCACGAGTACCTTCCATCTGGACTTGATGGATGTCGATTGGGAACTGGATTCACTTCCTTTAATGACTTCAATTTGATGTTGCCGGAGATAATCGCGTCCCGAGGGAGTCACGATTGTTCCCGACAGTTGTTGAACGACTTTCACCGCGGCAGGAATTTTCTCCGCCAACAGATCTGCCGTCCAAAGTTTTTCACTGATGACCAGATTCGAACCGGGTGATGATGCACCTGTCGTCGAAGTCGGCTGCAACTGCTGCAGGACTCCCTGGACAATGTCATCAATCAAGTTCTGGTCAACATTCATGTGTCTTAGTGTTGTTTCTAAAGTCGGATCAGTCATCCGCCAGACCGAGGATGGCGTATCGAGCGGGGCTATTATCCGCTTGCACCATCTCGGCGATCAGTTTGCTGTCTGAAGAAATCATGACTCGGTCCCCCACCCGGCTGCCGAGTGCATCGAGAACGATGATCGGGTCACCCCCACCTTTCCCCTTTGCATCGAGTACCTCGACGATCTTCAACCGCCACCCTTTCAAGGTGTCGTGCTTGATCGTCGCATTGGTTTGTCCGATGACCTGGGCCAGTTCCATGGGAAGTTTCTTCAAACAAGATTTGTATTTCAGGTAGGTTTCACTAACTAATTCGTTTAGATGATTCGTAAGTCGTCAACCATCACACAGCGACGTTGCCGAGTGAAAGTGAGTGGGTTGGTGACCCCTTCACCAGTTGGAGTCGCGATACTGAAGGACAAGTAACCTTCCCCCCCCAATCCCAAACCAGCCGCACAGGGACCATTTTTCACGAACAACGTAGTGTTGGCCCGCTGTCCCATCCGGGTGAGGTTGTGCACATTGCGGGAGTGCATGATCGTGGTGTGACCGAAGCCATGCTCAAATTCGATGGCAAGATCAATCGCGTGATCCGCATTCCGGGCTCTGACGAACGGAATGAAAGGCATCATTTGTTCTTCGGGAACGAAGGGATTATTCGTGTCGGTTTCTCCATACAGAATTTGTGTATCGGCAGGGACATTCAGTCCGATTTGAGCAGCCAACCAAGCGGCATCTTTACCGATGAAGTCCCGATTCAATCCCCAGTGTCCACCCGCTTCTTTCGGAGGACTGAAGGCGAGATTGGTCAGTTGCTGAACCTGGGCAGCATTGAGGAGGTAACCTCCGCTGCGTCCCACAGCTTGCATCAGTTGATCGAAAATCGAATTGACGGCAAAGACTTCTTTCTCCCCGATGCACAACAAGTTGTTATCAAACGCGGCCCCCGTCACGATGCTACGTGCGGCGTTTTCAATGTCGGCCGTTTCATCGACGACGACGGGAGGATTACCAGGACCGGCGACAATCGCCCGCTTTTTACTTGCCAAAGCAGCCCGGGCAACCCCCGGTCCACCGGTAACACACAGCAGACGAATGCCACGATGATTGAAGACCTGTTCGGCGGTTTCCAATGTTGGTTCAGCGATAATCGTCACCAGGTTATTGATTCCAATCGCCTCATAGATGGCTTTATTGAACCGACGAACTCCTTCGCAGGCGATTTTTGCTCCACTGGGGTGCGGATTACAAACGATCGTATTTCCGGAGGAAACCATGCTGACAAAGTTCCCCGCCAAGGTCGGCAGTGAGTGCGTCACCGGAGTGATCGCGCCGATGACTCCAAACGGAGCATACTCGGTAACGGTTAACCCATGATCGCCACTGACGGCATCGGTTTTCAGGAACTCGATTCCAGGGACATCTTTGATGATCTGTAACTTGGCGATTTTATGTTCCAAGCGGCCAATTTTGGTCTCTTCGAATTCGAGTCGACCCAGTTCCTCGGCCTGGCTGTCACAAATCTGCTTGACGATCTCCACCGCTTTCTTGCGATCAGCCATTGAGGCGGCTTGCAGTTTTTCGAAGGCAGCCGTCGCAGCGACAACGGCCTCATCCACCGTACGGAAGACACCCCAATCCCCTGAGCAGACAGAGCCATTGGTTGAACCGTTCGCAACCGGGCTCGAACCCAATTGCGCCAGGACCTCTTCCACTACTGATCGAATCGCTTCTGCAGTCGCTTGTGTCATGGTTTATTCTCTCGTTGATATTTATAAATGTGTCTTATTGATTTCTGAAGTCAAATTCGGGGATTCGTTAATTCATCATTTCCAACTGTGACAGTTTGTCTTCCACCCAATTGTCAATTTTGAACCGAGTCGGAACACTGATGATCAACAGAAACAGCAATACGATTACCAGATAGAGGTCGAGCAAGTTCTCACTCATCTTAAACATGAGCACAGTGAAAAAACTGGCCCCTTCAAGTAAGGCAGAGGAGATGATCGTTTTCGTCTGAAAGAATCCCCACAGACGAGACTCTTGCGTATCACGGTCTAAATTTTTAATCCCTGATAATGTCGCTTTGGTGATGAGGATCGGAAAAAAGAACCATCCTGTTATCGCAAAAGCTGAGAAACACAAGGGCATCAGAAAAAACAGGTCTGCCGGCTCCGTAACAAGATTTGCTTCACTGAAAGTCAAGAAACAAATTACAGCAGTAAATGAAATCGCCCCCATAATCAGCGCCATCACAATAACTTGAATGGTGCGTGTCAGGTTTGCTTTTTCAGTTTCAGTCGGAGGTATGGAAAGGATTGGCTGTCCACCCGTTGAATTCATGACTACTCACTCCCTTTGAACAACGTTTTCCCACCCACCTGCACCTGATCAACAATCCCCACGATGGCGGCATCGACCGGTAGATGTTTGGTTTCCTTCGTGAACCGGGCACTGGAACCTTGCACGCACAACACGACTTCTCCTTCTCCGGCCCCCACTGGGTCGACGACCACGAAAGTGCGACCGGTCGGTTGCAAGTCGGATTGATCTTTTTCGTTCACCCGCAACGGTTCGACGATGAAGAGCTTCTGCCCGGTCATCACTTCGACCTTGTGAGAAGAAACCAGACTGCCGGTAATTCGTGCCAGGAACATGGTGATTCTCCGGATGACGTGCATCATCCAATGTAATGGTTATCGTTGTTCAAGAGCTTCGACTGTCTGACGGGCGACGACGACTTCTTCGTTGGTAGGAACAACCCAAATCTGGGTTTTGCTCTCCGGTGCGGAGATACAGCATTCCCCCTTCGCCGATTCGTTCGCTTTCGCGTCCAACCGAATGCCGGCCCACTCCATGTTGCGGCAGACATGCTCTCTAATTCGTTGACTGTTCTCACCGATTCCCCCCGTGAAAACTATCGCGTCGGCTCCCCCCAGGAAGGCGAGGTAAGAACCTAGATACTGTTTGATCGCTGCGGCGAAGGTATTCAGCGCGAGTTCCGCCCGCTCATGTCCTTCCTGCGCCGCTTCTTCCAAATCACGAACATCGCCACTTAAGCCACTCAAACCGAGTAGACCACTTTTATTGGCGAGATCCTCCAGCAGTTCCGCGAGCGATTTTCCGGTCGCTCGCATCAGTACCGGTAGAGCAAAAGGATCGAAGTCCCCCACACGATTGTTGTGAGGCAATCCGGTCTGTGGACTCATCCCGAGACTGTTGGCCATCGACTTCCCTCCCACCAGGGCCGAAAGCGAATTGCTTCCTCCCAGGTGACACGAGACGACTTTGAGATCATCCCGATCCAGAAGTTCTCCGATTCGACGACCGATAAAACGATGACTGGCTCCATGAAAACCCCACCGTTGAACTTCGTATTCTGTTTTCCATTCGTAAGGAACGGCATACAGGCGGTGTTCTTCCGGCATTGTTTCATGGAAGGCGGTTTCGAGCGCGGCCACGAGTGGAATTTCGGGGAAGGACTGCATTAGCTGTCGCATGGCTGCGGCATAAGGAGGATTGTGTGCCGGGGCGATATCCCCCAGCTTCTCCATCGCTGTCAGCAGTTCTTCATCAACAATCCGAATCCCGCTTAATCGTCCGGCAAAGACCGCCTTGAACCCGATGGCAGAAACTTCTTCCACCGAGTCGAGACAACCTGTTTCCGGAGCCGTCAACTGTTGCAAACAGATTCGTACCGCCTCCGCATGGTTGGCGATATTTTCGACCACTTCTTCCCGGTGCTCACCGATCTCGACAAAACAGTTACTATCGCCCAGACCGATCCGGTCAATTCCTCCCCGGGCGAGCTGACGCTCACTGGGAAAATCAAACAGGCGATACTTAAAACTGGTTGAACCCAGATTGGCTACGAGTACTTTCATTGAGCTGATTCCGTGCTCCGGGGTTAATGAAAAAGGTCCATAAAAAACTGTTACAACAAGGTGACAAAGTCACGCTCGACCTGATCGAGGTCCACCAGCGTCTAGCTAATGAACTTTTCGATCAAGTTGGCTTCAGGACGGGGGATCATGTGAGCACTGACGAGTTCACCACATTGAGTGGCAGCGGCAGCACCAGCATCCACAGCAGCGCGGACGGATCCAACATCCCCTTTGATGATGGTCGTAATGAACGCACCACCGATATTGATCTGTTTTACCAGTTGAACATTCGCTGCTTTCAGCATTGCATCAGCAGCTTCCATCTGGGCAACCAGGCCTTTGGTTTCGATCAGGCCAATAGCTTCACCCTTCATAGGTCGATATTCCTTTTCAGTGTTCAATTTCGCGTTGTTGTTATTCTTCGTTGTGAAATCGAACTTAAGTTGTGAATCCAGATATTCAGAGACAGGCTCGTCAGCAGATTTCTGAGAATCAGACTTCTCTATCATGACGAATGTCTCAACAGAAATTTTTCAAACGAAACCGATTACTTGGCTTT
>JAGQQC010000185.1 GCA_020426395.1 Planctomycetaceae bacterium | reverse complement strand
CAAGAGATTCCTCTTTTGACCCAGATCCCTATCTCGATCGGTGCGCATCGTAATAACGATGTGCAACTGAACGACGAAAGACTGGGAGCCATGCATTGCCGTCTCAACCTGACGGACAAAGGGATCGTCATCGCCGCCGCAACCTCGGCCGGCGTCAACGTCAACGGCAGCCTCACCAAAAAAACTGTTTTAACCGAGAACGATGAAGTTACCATCGGTGACACAAAACTGACGGTTTACGGAAAAGCGGCTGCCGGCGGAAACAAAGCGGCCTCGTCAGTCGATCTGAAACCGGTTACCCGGGACGATCTCTTCGACGACCTGGACAGTCCCGATCCTGAAGATCAGGTCAAGACCACCAAAAGTAGCAAACCTCCGAAGAAAAAGAAAAAGTCACCCCCACCCCAGGAAACGGCTGTCTCTGCGATTCTGGATGACGATGATTTCCTGGAAGATGATGACCCCTTTGCCCCTGCTGACACGTACTCATCCGCTCGTGATCCAGGTGAGTTTGACGATGACGAAGAGGATCTCGACGAAGAAGACATGCTTGATGACGAGCAAACTGATTCTGCAGAAAGCTCAAAGGAAAGCATCCGCGAACGGATGCAGGCACGACGTTATCAACGCGCTGTTCGGCCTGGAGAGGAAGAATTACTCCGCTCCAAAGTCCTGCAATTTCTGGGTGGAGGAACGATTGTCCTACTCATCCTGGCGGCCATCTTTTATGTGCTGTTCCTGAGTAACGACAGTCAACAGATGTACGATCAGGCGTTGACTCTCTACGAAGAAGGCAAATTTTCCCAGGCGATTGTGGCCTTTGAAGGGTTCCTGAAAAAATATCCCAACATCAACGAACTTTCAGATGACGCACACCTGAAATTAGGGCAATCCAAGATTGAGAAAGAAATTTCAGGTTCCGCTGGAAACTGGCAAGCAGGACTCGTTCAATTGGAGAACTTCGCCCGCGAGAACCAGGGGACGAAAGGCTTCCTTACAGAGCAACGCGATAATCTCAGAGAATATGCCAAAACTATCTTCGAGGGAGCCATCGGCTCTGCATCCAGCTTAAAACAACGCGAATTTCTGGGAATCGCTGAAGAAGCTCGCAAGAAAGTGAGAGCGTACGGTCCCCTGGACGAGGGGGAGATGAAAGCTCTCGAAAAGAAAATGGAAGAGCAGTATGAGAAAGCAAAATCGATTGTTCTCAAAAGAGAAGTCTTCGACGATTATGTCGCAAAAATCAAAAAGGCCCTAGAAGCCAAGCAACCCCTGGCCGCATTACAAAAACGACGCGAGCTACTGGTTCGATATAAAGACTTTGAGAACGACAAGCAACTGGCTGCAATCCTGGGTCAGATCCTTTCCACAGAAAAGGAACTGATTACCACTTCGGAATTGAACAAGGAAGCCCTGGTAGAAGAACGGGAACGAACAGTTCCTTCTCCGTCAACTATCGCTGTTCATACTCGTTCACAAACAGCAGGTCAGTCCGAAGGGGAAGTCATCCTCATTCAGACTGAAAACAGTTGTTATGGGATCGATACCATCACCGGACAACCGGTCTGGCAATATCTGACCGGTCCGCAGAAATCATTCTTTCCCGTCCAGATCGAGACAGCTCCAGAAGGAGTTCTGATGTTTGATTCGCTCCACCATGAAATGGTGGCCATTGAATTGAATACAGGCAAGTTGATGTGGCGACAACCACTTCTGACTCAGGAAAATATTCCCGAGCAAGTGACCGGGAAACCGTTGGTCTTCGATGCTTCTATCTTCATCGCTACAGACCAGAACAATTTATATCAACTCGACCTCAGCACCGGGCGGCTACTGGTGCGTCTGCATTTTGCGCAACCCCTGTTTGGTTCACCCGCACTCACGGCAGATGAGCGTCATTGCCTCATCGCCGGGGAACAGGAACTGTTTTACTACTTCTCGCTTCGCCCTCTCAAATGTGAAGCGGTCGCGTACTTCGGACATCTGCCCGGGGATATTGACATCCCCATTATTTCCATGGGAAGCCTCGCTTTAATCACTCAGAACACAGGTGCCGATCAATGTAGCCTTAAGATACTGCGCACGGAATACCCGGAAAATCCGGAAGAGTTCCCGTCGATCATCAAACCAGAAGCCGAGCAAACCATTGCCGGTCGCGTCATCAATCCACCGTTCCTGCGTGGGAAACAACTCGTTGTGCATTCAACCGGCAAGCGGCTGACGTCCTTCACGGTTTCAGCAGATACGGGAACACAAACTCTAACTGAAGATGGAACATTCCAGTTTCAAGAATCGCAGGAAACGACTCCCCCTGAAGGGTCTCAAACTGATGATGAAGGAAATGTTTATCTTTACATCGGTCCGAATGGTCAGATGTGGATGACGTTAGATGCCTTGCGAAAGCTGCAAATCAATAGCGACCATTTTCAACTAAACCCTAAAGAAACCGCCGCTGGCACGGCTGTGCAACCATTGCAAATGCAACATGAAAAGGTATTTGTAGGCCGAAGCCATCCCTTCTCACCCGCGGTCTTTCTCTCGCAAGCTGACCGTCAATCTCTGGACAGTTTCTGGCGAACGATCTGTGGTGCTAAAGTGATCGGCACAACGGAAAATAATGGTGAATCACTGGTCTGTCTGACAGACGCCGGATCCGTGCTTCGAATCCAAAAACAGGATTTGGAAAACAAACGTTTTCTTACCGAATCCATCAATCGGATCCCTCTGGATCAAGAGCAGAATGTCGCCGACTCGCCTGCTAGATGCATCACGTTGAATAATGGATACATGTTTGTCGCCTGGGGGCAAGCAAATCCGTTTTACAGCCTCGTTTCCCGAACAGGGCAGGTCACTCCTCCACTTAAATTACCCGCTTCAGTCGAAGCTGATCCGATTGAAATCGAAGCGGGAATTGTACTCCCCCTGGCTGAGCATCTGGTGCTGATCCCCAATGGTTCCAGCAGCCGGCAAGTAGTCAACGATTTCCAAACCGTCGATGCCCGTTGGAAATCACTCATACCGCTCTCCGGTAATGAATTTCTCGGACTGACAGACGCGGGTTACCTGGCCCGATACGAATTCTCCAGTGCGAACCCGAGCCATTTCCGGGAAGTATCCCATTACGATTTACGAAATCGGGTCGACGTCGAACCTGTAATTGTGGGGGATACGCTTTATCTGGCAACGGCCGATGGAGCCGTGCAGGTTATTGACACTCGATCGCTGACGATCACCAGCACGATCAACTTACCTGCTCCCGCATCGAGCGATTTATGGATTGCTGGGGAAACACTCCTCGTCCAATCTGACGGAAAATTGTGGGGGTATGCTGTCGGCGGTGGGGGTGATTCTCTCTGGAACCAACCACTTTCCGGTGGAGCCATTGCCGTTGAGCCCACGGTGCGGGGAAATGTCGCTTTCACCTCCGACCTGTCTGGAAGGATTTTGAAAATCGATTTGCAACAAGGAACATTAACAGAGTTAGGCAAAGTTGATATTCCACTTTCACTCCCTCTGTTTGCCTTCGGGGGTGAAGTCCTCGGGGCCACATTAGATGGCAGTCTCTATCGACTTACCAATTTATTTTCACCATGACAGAACCAGATATTCCTCTGAGTTTTCTTCATAAATCATTACTTTCAAGGACTTCCTTTTCGTCCGGTCATTATGTTCACCCAACTAAATTTGCGACAACGAAATCTTCTTCAGCCATCGGGTAACGTCCTCCGCAGAATCTGTTTTGCGGGACGAACCTTGTTCTGGCAATGGCGAACTTATACCCCCTTGCTCATAGTTACCTTCGCCTTTCTGGCGTCAAATACACCACCCCTCCTTGCTCAGGATTCTTCAACCGAAACTCCTTCGACTGAAGATTCCGAAACGCCGGAAACAGAAGAACCTGACGAAACCAATCCCAATGCGGAGCAAAAGAACGAAGAGGAAAGCCTGCCACGGCTAGAAGATTTGATGGCTGACTTTCCCACTCCTGAAAAGTTGCTGACAGAAAAACCAACGGACTGGTTAGTCCTGAAAAAACTGATCGGAGGAAAAGAAGTCGTCTTAATAGTGCAACCCGTCGTTCCTCGCCCGAATACGTTAGCAGAAATTGAAAAGACGATCGACGAATATCCGCCGTTTGCCCGCGATGCCACAGACAAGCAAAAAGAGCAGCATATGCTCAAACGGCAAATGCTTCACAATATCAGTATCTTTTTGCCGACGGATAAAACGAACACCGAATATTTCATTGATTACCGGCTGGTGGACCGCATTATCTTTCACGAAGACAAACTGCTCCGCTGGGTCAAAACCTATGGAGACCAGGGAAATTTCCGCCAGGCATTCGACTTGCTCTTTCAACTTAAGCGTCGCATCCCGGACTGGCCGGGAGTTGAAGAACAGCACGATGATCTGCTGCGGGTTGAAGCAATCCACAACCTGAACCTGGGAAAACCGGAAACGGCCTTCGCATTACTGATCGAATTGTACAGCCGGAACCGTAATTTTCCGGGCCTGTCTGCTGAGTTCGGAAAAGTCGTCAACAGCCTGGTTGATGAAAGTCTGCAACAAGCCCAATATCGTCGTGCCCGGTTCTACCTGAATCGACTACGAAATTACTTTCCTGAACATGACCTACTCACGACCTGGCAAAACCGGCTCTCTACCAGCGCTCAGGCAACTATCCAAAAGGCTTTGGCCCAATATGA
Source organism: Planctomycetaceae bacterium (assembly GCA_020426395.1). GTDB lineage: Bacteria > Planctomycetota > Planctomycetia > Planctomycetales > Planctomycetaceae > Polystyrenella. Next base: position 3,781 of record JAGQQC010000185.1, on the reverse strand, counting down.
TCAGAGAGACTACGCGACCGCGCTGGTAACGATTGAAGCCGCTGCTGAAATCTGGCCTGAAGCAGATCGCTTGAACGAGGCTTATCGTCGAATTGCTGAACGATATCAGCAGATCAATATCGGTGTACTCCGGTTTGCGGATGACCCTAAAAATTACCCCTTCCCCACCGATGCGGAAGAACGTATCGACAATCTGACCGAAGCCAAATTGTTCGAAGAACAAAGCGCAGATGAAGTCGCGCTTTATAGTAGCCCTTACTTGAGTAACTGGGTCCCCACCCAACTTGGGAAAAAACTGACTTTCGATTTGCGTTCTCAGTTCCAAAGCTGGGAACCTTACCAGCCATTGACTTCTTTCGATGTCTATGACGCAATACAAAAACGGCTTGAGCCAAACTCTCCCTCTACAGATGAACGACTTCGGAATTATATTCGCGAGGTTGTAATTAAATCGCCCACACGTTTTGAAATCATCTTTGATAAAGTTCCCCTTCGCCCCGAGGCCATTCTGTCCTTTCCGGTTGAACACCGAGTTGAAAGTACGATTTCGGAAGGCAATTCTGATTCAGATCAGAAATCAACTGACACACCCATTCCTCCCAAACGTTTCGAACTAAAAGCCTCCACTGAAAATTCGCGAGTCTACGAACGTTCTACACCAGAGCCTTCGAACCAGACGCTCTATCATGTTTCTTCAATAAAAGAAATCAAATACGAATCGATAGAGAAAGCTGTCCAGGCACTGGTGCGAGGAGAGATTTCTGCGTTACCCAGTGTTCGAGGGGAACTCGTTTCGCTCTTCCTGCAAGACGGTCGGTTTTTCGTTCAGCAACGTTCTGTACCACAGACGTATGTTTTGCAGTTTAACCCCAAAACAGAAATGCTGAAAAACCGGGAGTTACGACGGGCACTCGCCTACGCCATTGATCGCCAACAGATTCTGGAAGAGATCATACTACAAAGCTCAGATCCCGCACTGGGACGCCCCATTTCAGCTCCCTTCCCGACCAATAATCAGGCGTACGACCGGCTATCAGAATTAAGAGCGTACGATTTGACATTAGCCTACAACCTGGTACAGGCAGCGAAAGCGAACTTGAAGGAAAAATTTGGCCCTCTCAAATTGCTCTGTGTCCCCGATACACGAATTCGTCAGGCGGCTGAAAAAATGGTCGAGGAATGGGGACGGATTGGCCTTCAAATCGAATTAGTCGATGAAAACGCCGCCACGGAACTTTACTCCGGCTGGGACATTGTCCTGCGACAACACCGTATGGCGGAACCCATCGTCGAACTTTGGCCCTACATGACCTTAGGGAATGAAGCCCGGGCAGAAGATCTGCTGAACCTTTCATCCTGGTTAAGACAGGAACTGGTCGACCTGGAAAATGCCGGTAACTTACGAAACGCAACTCGCTCTTTGCATTTGCTCCACAATCAACTTCAGGCCAATGTCGAAATGATCCCACTTTGGGAAGTGAACGACTATGTTGTCCTGCGTAAAACAATCACCGGTTTCCCCTTAGCTCCAGTCTATCCTTATCAAGGTGTCGAATATTGGACATCGCAACCCTGGTTTCCCACCGGCTTTTGAACAGACCTATTCATCGTTAATTCATCACTGAATATCATTATGTCCCAGTTCCGTGTACTTAATAATTATTCCTGGTTTCGCTCGATTGCGATCCTGGCGATGTTGTTCTTAAGCATCACCTGGTTGCCCTCAGCCACTTTTGCGCAGGAAGTGAAGCCAGATTACGATCTGGATCCCTATTCGGTCAAAATCGAAGTCATTTTCGCCGACCAGATTTATCTGTCACCGCAACTGCGAAAACAACTCATCGACGATCTGCACCGACTGAATCGTCGCACCTATGGAGAAATGTGGAAACGGACCGTTGAAGAAAACAGTACTCTGCTTCCCAGAACTCTTGATGTATTGGAGCGAACATCTCCCGAACGTATGAAGGCAGACTACTCTACGGATGAATGTGACAAAGTGTTCCTCTGCTTCGTCGCCCGTAAGGGGTTACGTTATGAGGTCGCCGTTAGAGAGTGGGATACGGTACTCGAAAATTTCAGTTTGACAGAAGTGGAACAGGTTCTCACAACAGAAGAAATCCCCGTCCAGCTAAACAATCTGATGGTGCGGACATTTCGGCCTATGGCCAAAATCAGAAAAGTTGACCGGATGGAAAATTCTGCCCAGCTCATTTTGCGGGCAGGAGAGTACCCGGCCTCCGATCCTAATGCCGCTCAAGTAAAAGAGGGGGATCTCTTTCTCCCGGCATTACGCTACCTCGACAAAAACAATGTGGTCCAGAAAATTCAGTTCTTCGACTGGAATTATCTGCGCGTGGAAAAAATCGACCGCGGGCGGCTGCTATGCTCCGCCATTTCGGGAGCACAAACACCTCTTGGAAGTCGAGGGCTGAGACGCGTCGAGCAATACGGCATACGTATTCGGCCTCTTCGTTCTTCCACTCAAATTCGCCTCTGTAAATTCAATCAGCCTGAACTTCCCCTTGTGGCCCACCAGGTTCTTTCCTTCCTGAAAAACTCTTATCGGGAAGATGCTATCGAAGAACCAACCAATCTTCTCTCTGACCGGCAAGGTATCATTGATGTTCCGCTACGTCCCGATCATCCCGTGCAGTGGTTATACATCAATAGCGGAAGCGCATTGCTTGGCCGCGTCCCGGTTGTTCCTGGAATACATGAATTTATTCAATGCCCCTTACCTGACGACTCCACCCGTCTGGAAGTGGAAGGCCGGATTGAGGAATTGAAGGGCAGAATCGTCGAAATCATCGCACTCCGTTCGTCAATCATGGCAGAAATACGTGTGGCCGCCAATAAGGAGAAATGGGATCAAGTTGACCAACTTTTGCCGCGACTGGATGAACTCCCCCCAGTTGATGAATTAAAAAGCGACTTGAATACGATTCGAGTTCTTCCGAGACAAAGAGCGATTGATCTTGGAAATCCCGTGGGGGCTCGCCGTATCGATCAATTGGCTGACAAAACAGCCCCATTCATAGACAAGTACCTTAACCCGGCGGTTGTCGAGCAATTCAAAGAAGAAATCGCAGCCGAACGGGCAGCATCAGAAGCCGCAAAAGAGCAAGAAGCCAAAAAATAAACTGGCATCCTCTAAGCTCTAAAGAACCTTAATTTCAGCATTCCCGGTGCTGCTTTTGGTTAACTTCCTGCTGGTGAGACAGGCTTACCGCTGTACGCGACTTGTTTATTCGCTAAAATCAACCCCGTGTGTGCCCCTATCACACATGCGTGTCTGCACGGTGTCATTCGAGACTTTGTCCTGTAATTGCATCAAGCCCAGACATATTTCCAGTACTTCAGCAACCAACTCGATTGAGGGTAAACTCATGAAATACTTCTTGCGGATGAATTTCCGGAATCTGCCGTTCTTTATACTCCTGATCGTGGCTTTGACTTGTACCTTTACACAAGCGGATGAAGTGCCTACTAAAGAAATCAAAATTAAGGAACTGACATTACAGCTTCCCGAAACCTGGATAAAAAAAGAGAGCTCCAATCAGTTCCGTCTCGCCGAGTTCGACATTCCTGCTCCGGAATCGGAACTCGAAAATGCCGAATTAGTTCTGTTCCATTTTCAGGGGGGCGCCGGAAAAACTGACGCGAACATCACCCGCTGGCTTAATCAATTTGAATCAGATGGTCGTGTGGCCAATTTCAAAGAAGGTAAAACGGAGCAGGGAAGTTACATCTGGGTCGATATTTCGGGTACCTACAAAAA
>JAGQQC010000184.1 GCA_020426395.1 Planctomycetaceae bacterium | reverse complement strand
AGGCCGGCTAATTTTTTGGACATTTTATTTGAGGCTGGGGTTCACTCAGAATGATAAATATTCCTTTCTCAAAAAGCATTCACCATCAATTTTCGACAAGATTCAAGCGGTGGCTGATATTGGCGTTCTGACGGAAGTGCAGCCCGCGCCTGTTTCACTTTTCCATGTTGTACCAGGTCGCGAATTTTGCACACCCGAGGGGTAATATCCTGAATTTCGACGATCCAATCATCAACAAATTCACGGATAATATGCCGGCTCAAACCAACTTGTATACTGAACTGATTCAACGGCTTCCCTTTAAGAGATCGTTCAGTATCCCATTGGATATGCACCAGAGCTCGGTCGAATTCTGATCTCCAGATTTCCGGGGATTGATAAATTCCTGGTTCAGGATGAGTGAGAACTCCATATTTCAAAGCCGAATCCCAACCCATTCGTTTCATACGTATCGCCAAAATATTTTCTTGCCCTTTTTTCCTCCCCCACTGGCTACGGTGCATCAGCCACAGAAATGAAGGTTTAATCCACGTCATGCGATTGAAAGAAAAAGGGGATACAAAACGTTGCTGTTTAACTGCGGAGTTGGCGATAATCGGATTGTAAGCTTGGTACACTACAATTGTATGTTGATCAAAATCAGCCCGAATTTCATACTCGTTTGCCATCTCACTACTCCTCAACAACAGGTTACGACAACCTGTAACTGGACCGGCCGTTTTTGGATCAGGTTCGCCCCTGTCTGGTTTTTAGGCACTCATTTTTTTATGCTATCGTCTTATTGTTCTACCTCTTCTGCATTTCTCTCGAACCTGGGCGTACTCTAAAAATGGCGAAAATATGGCGGTTTTCGCGGCATGACGAACAACAGGTGCGATCTCTCTCCGCCGGGTTACGAATCTCCCCTCTCATGGCGCAGGTGCTCATCGCGCGGGGGTATGAATCAACCGCGGATGTGCAGGAGTTTCTCGAAGCGAAACTGGTTGATCTCCACCCCCCTGAATTGCTACCCGGGTTAAACGAAGCTGCCGAACGCATTCTTGACGCTATCGAATCAGAACGACGGATCACCATTTATGGTGACTATGACGCAGACGGAGTCTGCGCGACGAGCATTCTCTGGCATTGTCTGAAGCTGCTGGGGGCGCAGGTCGATTACTACATCCCTTCCCGCCTGGAAGAAGGTTACGGACTCAACACGGGATCGATTCAGGAATTGTATGAAGCCGACCCGGAGCGATTGTTGATCAGTGTCGATTGCGGTATTACCAGCGTGGAAGAAGCGGCTCTTGCCCAGGAACTGGGATTGGAACTGATTATCACGGATCACCATCAGTTCGGTGAAGAATTGCCCGACGCGGCGGTTTTGGTGCATCCCCGGTTGCCAGGTACCGAGTACCCGTTTGGCGATTTATGCGGTGCCGCCGTCGCTTTCAAACTCGCCTGGCGGCTCTGCCAGATCAAAGGAGATGGAAAACGGGCCACCCCGCGTATGCGAGAATTCTTACTAAGCGCGATGGGTTTGGCCGCCCTGGCAACGATTACAGACGTTGTTCCCCTGCATGGAGAGAATCGACTCCTCGTCCGCTTTGGGTTACCAGCTCTCACAGAACGCCCCGGATGCGGCATGCGGGCCTTATTGACGTTATGTGAGTTACAGGAAAAGAAACTGCTGGAAACGGACGACATTGGCTTTAACATCGGACCGCGCATCAATGCCGCTGGCCGGTTAGGACAGGCACGACTCGCAGTAGAATTATTGACCACGGAAAACCCGGACCGCGCTCGTGAACTGGCCAATTATTTGAACGAGATGAACGAGATGCGGAAAAAGGTCGAGCGGAAAATTCTGAAACATGCCCGGGAAATGGTGGATGAACACCCGGACTGGCAGGAGGCCCCCGCTCTGGTGCTCGCATCGTCCGAATGGCACCCGGGGGTCATCGGCATCGTCGCAGCTCGCGTCGCCGAACATTACTCCAAACCGACCATCCTCATCGCCTTGAGTGAGAAAACTCAAATAGGCCAGGGCTCTGGACGCACGATTGCAAATCTTAATTTACATGCCGCTATGACCGGTGCCGACGATTATCTTATCGCCTGTGGAGGTCACGAAGCGGCCGCCGGATTGAAAATCGAAGCGGAACAAATCGACGATTTTCGCACCGCCTTCTGCAATCAGATCCAGCAACAACTGGAGGGAGATCGTCCGGAAGAAGAGCTCTGGATTGACGCTGAAGTTCGCCTGGCCGATTGCACATTCAACGCCATTCGCGAACTGGACCGGCTCGGTCCCTTCGGTGAGAAAAACCCCCGGCCAACTTTCGCCGCAACGCGTGTCGAACTCGCAGAGCCTCCCCGCAAAATGGGAGCGGGAGAACGCCATCTCTCGATCACTTTGCATCAACATGGAAAACGAGTCAAGGCAATTGCGTTCGGACGAGGAGAGTGGGCCGACGAAATGGCCCAGATCAAAGGGCCTCTGTCAGTCAGTTTCGCGGTGAATATCAATAGTTTCCGCGGACAGCAATCGGTTCAATTGCTACTGAAAGACTGGAAACCGGAAGAAGCCGGTTGATCGCTCTAAAAGTGATCCTGAAACCCTCGGGTAGGTCACACCAACTTTATTTGCAGAAGCAAGAACGACAACAGTTGGGTTCCAATAGAGGATCTACTTCTGCAACCAGTTCGCCGACAAGTTCCAACGGCTACCGGTTCGTTCGACCTTGACGGTATGATTTGGATCGCTGACATGGATCTTTTTATCCCAGTCCTGCAAAAGATCAGCCACGGCAACCCAGGAATTGACTTCACCTGAAACTCGTTCACCGTTCTGTTTTTTGATGTCCATCGTCTCCATGATCAGCTTAGCCATCTCGGAGAGGGAGTTGACATTAAATCGCTTACAGAGCGCGATTTGATCGGCGTGCATTTTTTTAACCGCTTTGGTCAACTCCATATTCTTATGTTTCAGTGACTCCTGCTCTTGAGGATACTGCTGACAGAGTTCCCGCATTTCTTTTAGCTTGAAGATTCCCTCTTCGACGGAATCTGCCTCAAGCATGGTCAACAAGCCGGATAAATCTCCTCCGGTTGTCTCGCGCCGCAATTCAGGTTGCTCGTAAACCGGAGTGGGAGTCCCACCAAGCTGTTTACTCTGATCTTGCTCTTTGCGCAGTAATTCCTGCTCCAGTACGGTTTTCGCTTTGGGAGAGAAGGGACTGGAATTCGCAGGCATGGACGATTGGAAGGGAGTCCGCTCAAGACTTTTCGCTGGTTCCAGATGGGCTTGCGGTGGAACCGGAGAGTCCATAATTGATTGCGAGCGTTTCTGGAGTGATTCATTCTGCATCCGCAGATCGTCCAGCTCCTGTTTCATACGACTGACGACGTCACGCAGCTTCTCGTTCCCGGTCGCTCCTAACTGCTGCAGCACATCCATCCGCTCCTGATTCACCAGGCGCAATTGATTCGCGATCTTGTCGCTAATGATATGCGGCGCTCCCGCCTCGGCATCCTCAGCACGATCAACGCGCAAACGTTCCAGGTTCTCCCGGGTACTCCGGAGCTTCTGTTGTAACTTTTGCACAACACCCAGTGTGCTCTGATCCTCAGACGGAGTCGCTTCGGCTAAATGTGTTCCGAATGCGGGAGAAGTCTGTTTCGTGGCGGTGCTCATAACGTCAAACTACCCAACGAGATATGTCAGAATCAGGACCAATCCCTACCATAGAATCGTAACGAATGTAGGGATTCTCCTTTCTTCTATCGTCATCCTGATCGGAAAAAGTTGTGTAAAAGTTTACCGATTATGTCAGCTTTTCTATTCCGGCGGTTACCTCTCTGCGATGAGCTCTTCATACTGAGAGCATTCCGGACCGATCCAATCCTTAACCCCGCACAGGCAGAAATAGCGTTATGAATCAATTTACGGAGATGATGGAAACCAACTGGCTGATTGCCCAGGGAGTCGTGAATCAATTCCCGATTCTGGTTCGATGCATCAGCCCACTGAGCCGAGAGGACACTCTCCCAGAACTAACGCACCTGATCGTTGTCTACTGGGAATACGAAGGGGATGAGCAGGGACTTCCGCTTCCTTCAGAATCCGAACTGATGGAACAATTCGAGAGACGAATCTGTAGTGCCCTGGCGAATGACCGCTTCGGTGTCCTGGTGGGCGTGCAAACAATAAATGGTCGGCGAACCTTTATTTACTATGCCCGTAATGTCGAGGGATTTCAGGATCATCTAATCGAGATAACAGAGGACCTTGAAAAACCCTACCCAATTCAAATCGAAGCGGATGAAGATCCCCAATGGAACTTCTTCTTCGAACATATCTACATTGAACCTGAGGAGAATGAAGGTGATCAGAGTCGGGATAACAATCCTTAATTGACGATCCCCTCTTACTTCTCACCCGCTATCGCTTCCGCGACGTTAATCAAATGATCTCGCACGCGCGTATAGGAGTTCAAGGTCGACATATAAGCCACGTTCATGAACGGTTCGACCTTCTCTTTAGTCAGGTGCTCCAGATGCTCCTTACGAAGTGCTTTCAGGTTCTGTTTGAGCACCGAGGATTTTGTCTGGCTCTTGGAAAGAATCTCTTGCTGGCCTGCTTTGTACGAGTCCACGATAAAATCAACAAACGCCGAAACCTCGTCATGCAGTTTTAACAATCTATTCAGATGCTGCTCATCGTAGCTGTGCCCCTGTTTGATCAGCTTCGTATGAAACTTGAGAATACTACGTATGTAATCACTGACTGATTCTAATTCATCCGCCATACGAAGCTGCATACGCCCTTCTGCAATCACTTCATGAGGCACATTGCCGGCCAGCAGATCCGTCATGAAAGCGGTGATCTCATCTTGAATGCGATCAAGCACTTCTTCCCGGTGATAGAATTTCTGAACCAGTTCTTTATCAGGCTCTTGCTCCTGTAATAGCTGTTTCAACCAACCCATCATCTTCTGACAACCTTCTCCCATGTGGATGATTTCCTGACGGGATTGTTCAATTGCGATTGTCGGAGTCTCCAGCATCCGAATGTCGAGACTTGTCAGGTGCGGGGTTTCCTTAACGGGTGAATCGGGAAACATTCTGTTGAGCAGATTGGCAAACATCGGAACAAAAGGCAGAAATATTATTGTATTTGCAATGTTAAATACCGAATGTGTTGTGGCAATGGCCGAGGTCATTCCGGTTTCATCGGTCAAATCGGCACCCACTAACCAAGGGATAAACTGCACATACTGTTGAAAAATTAAAGATATCCAACAGACCCCTATCAGGTTGAAAATCGCATGAAAATAAGCGGCCCGGCGTGCATTTGTGGTGGCTGTTAGCGAGGCCAACAGTGCGGTGATCGTCGTACCGACATTCTCTCCCAGAACGAGAGCGGCAGCAGTCTCGTATCCAATGGATCCCTCTACCGCCAGTGCAATGGTAATCGCAAGTGTCGCCGACGAAGATTGCACGACCATCGTTGTGATACAACCGACCAACATACACATTAACATGCCGCTGAAAGTATCCGCAGCGAAGCGGTCAAACCAGGATTCGAATTGCGGGGTTTCCTCAATGATCTCGCAGGCATCTTTCATCAGCTCCAGTCCAAAGAAAACCATCCCCACGCCCATCAATGCCATGGCAATATAACGCGTCCGGTCTCGCTTAGAAAAGAGGTAAGCAAAGGCAGAAAACCCGAGTAATGGTAAACCATATTTTCCGATTTTAAGCACCAGGATCCAACCGGTAATCGTCGTTCCGATATTGGCTCCCATGATTACCCCAATCGCCTGCGTCAAGTTCATGAGGCTACTATTGACGAAACCGACCACCATGACTGTTGTCACAGAGCTGGACTGGACAATCATGGTGACGATCGTTCCTACCGACGCTGCCACAAGTCGATTATTCGTCACCTTATGAATCAAGTTTCGCAAACTGTTCCCTGCAACAGCCTGCATTCCATCAGACATATTTTTCATGCCGAATAGAAACAGACCTAACCCACCAACCAGGTTGAAGATCAGAGTCAGTAACGGAAAACCTTTCTTCTCTTCCTCCGGTTTCTCTTCGGCCTCCGGTTCTTCTGCGGACTCCTCTGTTGAACTTGTAGAATCAGATTCCTTTTCTCCAGATGCCGTTTCCTCGGTCACGCCGCCAGATTCTGTTGGGGAAGATTCCGGTTCCGTTGCTTTGTCTTCTGCTTTTTCTACAGGTTCTGCCTGCGCAAGTTCTAAAGCCTCAAACGAAGTCTTTTCAAACACACCTTCTACGGACAACATCACCGATTCTGGCATTTCAACCAGTGACAGTTGTTCGTTCGATTGAGGAATCGCGGCGATGAAAAGCAGCAGTAAAGAGGTATAGGTCATAATGTCGCTTTAGCAGGTTGAGCACGTCGTATCTGTGCGAGTGAGAAGATTCTGGCCTGAGAACTGCAAACAGCAATTGTTAAGATTTCTTCTTCATTTCTTAACACCCGGGCAGGATAACGTCTCCCCCTTCGCTTCGAAATGCCCCGGCGCTTTTTCACTGTCGAATTCAAAGTTTTGGCCTTTTTCGAGGGAAAAACCGGCACAACATCCAGTATCGTGGAGAGGCAATTTCTCCCCTTTGACTTGAACATACGTATCCAACGGAGATTCCCTTAATGAGCCACGTCTTTTTCCGCGAAAAACTGTTGGAATGCCTGGGAGGCCCGTGGCCTGAAAAAGAAGATTTGAAGCCCAGCTTACGCGAGGTCATGCAGAAAGAGGGCTACCGGATAGAGTCGCTCACCTATGAAGCGGAACAGGATGATCCCATTCCCGCCTTATTGTTAATCCCTGACGGCGTTGACGACCAACATCCTGCCCCTGCCATCGCGATCTGGCATCAACATGCCGGGCAATATCATCTCGGCAAAAGCGAACCGGCCGGTCTCGCTGGCGATCCCATGCATCACACCGGCGTGGCCCTGGTGAAAGAAGGGTATGTCGTTTTGTGTCCCGATGCCCTCGCCTTTGAAGAACGACAGGATCCGACCGAAAAACTGAAGAACATGATGTACGAGCGCTTTGAATTTCTCCGTTATGTCATGCAGGGAAAATGTATGGCCTGGAAAAACATTCTCGACATGCAACGCGCCATCGACTATCTCGTCAGTCGCCCAGAAGTGAAAGCGGAACATATTGGCTGCTACGGTCACTCGATGGGTTCAACCCACACCTGGCTTATCGGTCCATGGGAAGAGCGGATCAAATGCCTGGTTGGGAATTGCTGTTTACCCACGTATCGAGGAATTCATCGCGAACATATGTTGCACTGCTTCCCGAATTTCGTGCCTGGTCTGGAGCAATATGGCGACACACCCGACATCGCCGCGCTCATCGCTCCGCGCCCACTTCATCTAAACCTGGGCGAAAAAGATTCCGGCAGCCCGATTGAAGATATTCCCTGGGCCATCGAAACCATCAAGAAAGCGTACGAAAGCCAGCATGCGGAAGAAAATTTCTCAACCTTCATTCAGCCCGATACAGGACATGTGCTTTCCGAAGAAATGTGGAACCTGACTAAAAATTGGTTCGCGAAACACCTTGAATAAAGCGGCGCTGAATAATCACAGCGCTACTCACCTGGTAACTAATGCTTTCATCTCGCGCACGGCTTGTTCCAAACCCACCATGATCGCTCGGGCAATAATGCTATGACCGATATTAAACTCATGCACTCCTTCAATCTCGGCAACCGGTTTCACATTTCGGTACGTTAACCCATGTCCCATATTGAGCAGCAGGTTGAGCTCCGTTGCCACGCGTCCCGCTTTAATGAGGGCTTGTAACTCCTTCTCAATCTCCCTGGAAGACGTCGCTTCGGCATAACTTCCCGTATGCAGCTCCACCGCTTGCACCCCCATCTTGTGGGCCGCTTCTACCTGCTTGATAGCCGGGTCGATGAACAAACTGACTTCAATCCCAGCGTCCATTAATTGCGACGCACACTTCTGCACCCGGTCATAATTACCAACCACATCCAGCCCCCCTTCAGTGGTCACTTCTTCTCGTTTTTCAGGAACGAGACACACCTTGTGGGGTTTCGTTTCCAGGGCGATCTGCGTGATTTCGTCCTCCGCCGCCAGTTCCAGATTCACCGGTACCTGGGCAACTTCCAGCACCACCTTCACATCCCGGTCCTGAATGTGCCGCCGGTCTTCTCGCAGATGAATGGTAATTCCATCCGCTCCCCCTAACTCGGCCAACACCACCGCCCACGCAGGATCGGGTTCAATCGTACGACGAGCCTGACGAACCGTAGCAACATGGTCGATGTTTACACCGAGGAATGGCATGAGAGGATCTTTCTATAATTTCGAATGAAGCCGATGATCGGGCAAACGTGAAGCCCGGATTTCGCCTCAAGGACACACAGGCTCCCCGGAAGGTTCAAATTTCTCAGAACCCGGCAGCGACTACAGCATACCAAGAACCAAGCCCTTGTGCATGAGTGCCATTCCATGCAAG